>NZ_AGBG01000013.1:0-77619 GCF_000225005.1 Ectothiorhodospira sp. PHS-1
GCTGCATGTTGTTTTTGTGACCAAGTACCGTCGCCCTTGCCTGCATGAAGAGCTGAGGGACTACCTGGAGGGGGCGTTTTCGGAGATCCTGGCGGCATGGCGTTGTGAACTGATCGAATTTGGTGGCGAGGCTGATCACGTTCACCTGCTGATAGCGATCCATCCGGCATTGAACCTTTCCACGCTGGTCAACAATCTCAAGACAGCCAGCGCCCGCCGCGCCTGCAATCGTTTTGCCGAGCACTTGGCGGCGTTTTATTGGAAACCGATGTTTTGGCACCGCGCCTATTACGTTGGCTCTGTCGGTGGGGTATCCCTGGAGACGGTTCGGGCCTATGTGGAATCACAAGGCACCAAACCCCTCAAAAGAAACCCCGCTTGACCCCCTCCTGGCTAACGCCTAGCAGGGGGAATGCGCGGGGAAATGTTCAAGGCCGCCTTCACCAGCAAGTCGCTGAAGACCACCAACAGCCGCAACAAGAAAGTGGTGAGATACATTCTATTTGCACTGGAAAAGCAGCGGTCCGGGCAGGATTTTGACTTTGAAAGTAGCGCCTACAATCTGGATCACATCCTGCCGGAAAGTCCTTCCGAGGCATGGAACCACATGAATGAAAGCCAGCAGGAGCGAAGCATCTACCGCTTGGGCAACATGACCCCCATGGAAACTGGCGCCAACCGCGATCTTGGCAATGTTGGCTATGATGTCAAACGGGAGGCGTACCGCAACAGCCAGTTTCAGATCACCCGTAGTGTCGCCGAACACTACGAGGACTGGGACGAGGGCAGAATTGAGGCCCGCCAGAAGAGATTGGCGGAATTGGCAGCGACCGTGTGGAAAGTCCATTGATGGCTTCCGTCTCCCAGCATGGAAGGATCCAGCACGGTCAAATCGAGTGAATCTCCTTCCAGCGGACCATCTCCGACTCGAACCCCATGTAGGAGGCATGAACCCGGCGGATGAAGGGGTCGTCTGCCGTCATTTCCAGCAGCATGTCCTGGGTCAGCCGGCGCAGACCGTCCAGCACCGTATCCGGGAAACGCCGCAACTGAACCCCGTGTTCACTCACCAGTCGATCCAGGGTCTGCTGATTGCGGGCCAGGAATTCATGGATCATCTGCTCGCCGGCCAGGCGGCAGGCCTGGGCCACGGCAATCTGAAGATGCTGGGGCAGGGCCTCGTAGGCGTCCCGATTGATCAGGGCCTCCACCTGGGAACCGGGGGCCTGCCAGCCCGGGTGGTAGTAATAGGGCGCCTGGCGATGCAGTCCCAGCGCCATGTCCTCGTAAGGCCCCATCCACTCGGCCGCCTCCAGCAGCCCCGACTGCATGGCCTCCGGCAGATCGTCACCGGGCAGCCGGATCACCTCGGCACCGGCGCGCCGCAGGACCTCGGCCCCCAGCCCCACGGCACGGATGCGCAGCCCCCGGAAGTCTTCGATGGTCCGGATCTCGCGCCGGAACCAGCCCCCCATCTGGGCACCGGTGTTGCCGCAGGGAAAGGGGATCACGTCAAAGGGACGGTACAGGTCCCGCCAGAGCTCCAGACCGCCACCCGCATGCAGCCAGGCCTGGGTCTCCAGGGCGCCCATGCCGAACGGCACCGCGGTGAAGAACTGCGCGGCACCGCTCAGGCCCTGCCAGTAATGGGCGGCACCGTGACCGATCTCGGCGGCACCGCGGGAGACCGCCCCGAAGATCTCGAAGGGCGACACCAGATCATCCGCCGCGAAGATCCGGACCTGAATGCGACCGTCGGACAGCTCGTGAAGGGTTCGCGCCAGTAGCTGCGCACCGCCCCCCAGGCCGGGAGACTCATGGGGCCAGGCCGTGATCATGCGCCAGTGGAAGCGACGGCCGGTGTCCGGCGCCGAAGTTTCACTCCCCTGGGGAATACCGCAACCGGTCAGGGCGCCGCCAGCCGCGAGGGCGGTAAGGGCGGCCTTGCCCAGGAAATCCCGTCGATGCATGGATGACCTCGGTTCTGTGTGCTCTCAGTCAGATGGGCTCAAGCTTGGCAAAGCCCACCACTAGCCACTTGCTGCCCTGGCCGGCAAATCTTACCTGGACCCGGGCCGACTTGCCCTGCCCTTCCAGGTCGGTGATCACCCCCTCTCCGAACTTGGGATGACGCACCCTGGCGCCCATGGCCAGCCCACCCTCCTGCGCCGGTGCTCGGAACGGGGATGGACGCGCCGGGGGCCGGGCCGGACTCTCGGGCATCGGACGCCGGATCATGGCCCGGGGCCGGACATCCTCCAGCAGTTCGGCCGGCAGCTCCCCAACAAAGCGGGAGGGGGCGTTATAGGTCTCCCGGCCGTGCAGCCGACGGGTCTCCGCGTAGCTCATCACCAACCGGCGACAGGCGCGGGTGATGCCCACGTAGGCCAGTCGCCGCTCCTCTTCCAGACGCCCGGGTTCGTCCAGGGACATGCGATGGGGAAACAGCCCCTCCTCCATGCCCACCAGGAACACCAGCGGAAACTCCAGCCCCTTGGCGGAATGCAGGGTCATGAGCTGGATGCAGTCCTCCCAGGGGTCCGCCTCCCCTTCCCCCGCCTCCAGGGCGGCATGGGAGAGAAAGGCGGTCAGGGGCGACATGTCTCCCTGGGCCTCGCCATCGGGCACGAAGCCCCTGGCGGCACTGACCAGTTCGTCCAGGTTGTCCAGCCGGGTCTGGGCCTTTTCACCCTTCTCCTGGGCATAGTGTTCCCTCAGACCGGAATGGGCCACCACATGTTCCACCTGTTCGTGGAGTTCGATGCCCTGACAGGCCTGCTGCATGGCATCGATCCGTTGCATGAAGCCGCGCAGGGCATTGCCGGCGCGGGCGGTCAGGGTCCCCTGCGACAACAGATGTTCAGCGGCTGCCCACAGGCTGCTGCCCTGTTCACGGGCCTGCTCCCGGATCAGGGCCAGGGTCCGCTCTCCCAACCCCCGGGCCGGCTGGTTGATGATCCGCTCCAGGGCGGTGTCATCCGCCCGGTTTTCCACCAGGCGCAGATACCCCAGGGCGTCCTTGATTTCCGCCCGTTCGAAAAAGCGCAGCCCGCCATAGACGCGGTAGGGCACGGCGGCCTGGATCAGGATTTCCTCGAACACCCGGGACTGGGCATTGGACCGGTAGAGAATGGCCACGTCGCGACAGGCGCCACCCGCCGCCCGCCAGGCACGGATCTGGTCCAGCACGAAGCGGGACTCGTCATATTCATTGTAAGCCGCATAAAGGGTGACCGGAGCGCCGGCGGCATCCTCGGTCCACAGCTCCTTGCCCAGACGCTCACCGTTGTTGCGGATCAGGGCATTGGCGGCCTGGAGAATGGTCCCGGTGGAGCGGTAATTCTGCTCCAGGCGCACGGTGCGGGCACCCGGAAAGTCACGGCAGAACTTCTGGATATGTTCGATGCGGGCACCGCGCCAGCCGTAGATGGACTGATCGTCGTCGCCGACGGCAAACACCGGCGTGCGCTCACCCGCCAGCAGTCGCAGCCAGGCATACTGGATCGCATTGGTATCCTGGAACTCGTCCACCAGGATATGGCGGAAGCGATGGCGATAGTGTTCCAGCAGGTCGGGGTTGTCCCGCAACAGCTCCAGGCTGCGCAGCAGCAATTCGGCGAAATCCACCACCCCGGCGCGACGGCAGGCGGCCTCGTAGGCGCTGTAGATGCGAATCATCTGCCGGTTCACCGGATCGCCGGTGTCCTGCATGTGTTCGGGCCGTACCCCTTCATCCTTGCGGCTGTTGATGTACCACTGCATCTGCCGGGGCACCCAGCGGGCCTCGTCCAGCTCCAGGGATTTGAGTACCCGCTTCACCAGGCGGAACTGATCCTCCGAATCGAGGATCTGAAAGGCTTGCGGTAGGCCGGCCTCGCGCCAGTGGGTACGCAGCAGGCGATGGGCCAGACCGTGGAAGGTCCCCACCCACAGTCCCCGGGGCGGGATGCCCAGCAGGCTCTCCAGCCGCCCGCGCATCTCACCGGCGGCCTTGTTGGTGAAGGTCACGGCGAGGATACTGTGGGGCGAGAGTCCCTCCACCTGGATCAGCCAGGCCACCCGATGGACCAGGACGCGGGTCTTGCCGCTGCCGGCACCGGCCAGCACCAGCAGAGGGCCGCAGGGACTGCCCACCGCTTCGCGCTGGGCTTCGTTGAGTGATTCAAGCAGGGGAGCAGCATCCATCCGGGGGAGTCTATCAAAACCCGTGGCCGGGTGAATCCGGGGGTGATTCCTCTTGGATAGAACGCCGGAAAGGTCTACATATATAGGGACCCCCGAAACCATAAACTCACGCTATTCACGCCACCAGCGGACGCGCCGATGACCAAAGCGACCCAAACCCGCGACATGCAGGCCCAATGGAACACCTCCCATCTGGATGCCGGGAATGCCGCCTACCTGGACCAGCTCTACGAGACCTACCTGGAAGACCCCCAGCAGGTGTCACAAGCCTGGCGAACCTATTTCGAGGATATGACCCGAGCCGGCCGGGAGCCCCAGGTCATCCACAGCCGGATCCGCGATGAATTCCGCCAGATGGCCGAGGCCGGCACCCAGCGCGGCCTGCCCATGGGCAGCCTGGAACATGAACGCAAGCAGGTCCGGGTACTTCAGTACATCAATGCCCATCGCTTCCTGGGCCACCTGCAGGCGGACCTGGACCCGCTGGGCCTGTATGAACCCGCCAGCGCCCTGCCGGAACTGACCCTGGAACATCACGAACTCTCGGAAGGCGATCTGGACACCGTCTTCAACACCGGATCCCTGTTCGGCCCGAAGGAGGCCTCCCTGCGGGAGATCACCCGCATCCTCAAGAGCACCTATTGCAAGACCCTGGGTGCTGAATACATGCACATCACCGAGACCACCGAAAAACGCTGGCTGCAGGAACGCCTGGAGCAGGTGCGCGGTGAACCCGGCTTCACCGCCGATCGCAAGCGCTACATCCTGGATCGTCTTACCGCCGCCGAAGGTCTGGAGCGCTATCTCCACAATCGCTACGTGGGCCAGAAACGCTTCTCCCTGGAAGGGGGCGAGAGCCTGATTCCCATGCTGGACGAGTTGATCCGGCGCGGTGGTGAGCAGGGGGTTCGGGAGATGGTCATGGGCATGGCCCACCGGGGCCGCCTGAACGTGCTGGTGAACATCCTGGGCAAATCCCCGGCGGAGCTGTTCCAGGAATTCGAGGGTACCGGCCGCCGCCACCCCGGCACCGGCGATGTGAAATACCACATGGGCTTCTCCTCCGACATCCAGACTCCCGGCGGTCCCATGCATCTGGCCCTGGCCTTCAACCCCTCCCACCTGGAAATCGTGGGACCGGTGGTGGAGGGCTCGGTGCGTGCCCGGCAGACCCGCCGTGACGACCGGGACGGAGACGAGGTGCTGCCGGTGGTGATCCACGGCGATGCCGCCTTTGCCGGTCAGGGCGTGGTGATGGAAACCCTGAACATGTCCCAGACCCGGGGCTTCTCCACCAAGGGCACGGTGCACATCGTCATCAACAACCAGATCGGTTTCACCACCAGCACCCTCAGGGATGCCCGCTCCACCCCCTATTGCACCGACGTGGCCAAGATGGTGAACGCCCCCATCCTGCACGTGAACGGCGACGACCCGGAGATGGTGCTGTTTGCCACCCGCATCGCCCTGGACTACCGGATGACCTTCAAGAAGGACGTGGTCATCGACCTGGTCTGCTACCGGCGGCATGGTCACAACGAGGCCGATGAGCCGTCCGCCACCCAGCCCGTCATGTACCAGCGCATCAAGTCCATGCCCACCACCCGCGCCCGCTACGCGGAGCGGCTGGAACAGCAGGGCATCCTCGACGGGGAAGAAGCCCGGGCCATGGAAGCCTCCTGCCGCACCCGCCTGGATGCCGGCACCAGCCTGATGCCCTTCATCATCGACAAGTCCGAGTCCTCCTACGACAAGGCGGTGGACTGGAAGCCCTTCCTCGACCGGGACTGGCGGGAGCCCACCGAGACCCGGGTCGGCCTGGATACCCTGCGCGGGTTGTGGCGGCGCATGGTGGACCTGCCCGAGGGCTTCGAGCTGCACCCCCGGGTAGCCAAGATCATGGACGACCGGCGCAAGATGGCCGCCGGCTCCCTGCCTCTGGACTGGGGCTTTGCCGAAGTCTCCGCCTACGCCAGTCTGGTCACCGAGGGCTACCCGGTGCGGCTGACGGGGCAGGACAGCGGCCGCGGCACCTTCTTCCATCGTCACGCCGTGCTCTTCAACCAGCGCGACGGCAACCGCTGGATACCGCTGCGCAACCTGGCCGAGAACCAGGAGGAATTCCTGGTCATCGACTCCCTGCTATCGGAAGAGGCCGTACTGGCCTTCGAGTTCGGCTACGCCACCGCGGCCCCCAACACCCTGACCCTGTGGGAGGCCCAGTTCGGCGATTTTGCCAACGGTGCCCAGGTGGTGATCGACCAGTTCATCAGCTCCGGCGAACAGAAATGGGCACGTCTGTGCGGCCTGGTGATGCTGCTGCCCCACGGCTATGAAGGCCAGGGTCCGGAACACTCCTCCGCCCGTCTGGAACGCTATCTGCAGCTGTGCGCCCAGCACAACATGCAGGTCTGCGTCCCCTCCACCCCGGCGCAGATCTTCCACCTGCTGCGGCGTCAGATGATCCGGCCCTACCGCAAGCCGCTGATCGTGATGACGCCCAAGAGCCTGCTGCGCCACAAACTGGCGGTAAGCACCCTGGAATCCCTCACCGAAGGATGCTTCGAGAACGTCATCGACGAGATCGACGAACTGGATCCCCAGGGCGTCACCCGAATCGTGCTCTGCGCCGGCAAGGTCTACTACGACCTGCTGGAGCGGCGCCGCGCCGAGGAGAAACACGGCATCGCCATCCTGCGCCTGGAGCAGCTCTATCCCTTCCCGGAAGAGGAACTGAGCCGGATCCTGGCACAATACCCCAATGCCACCGAGTTCTACTGGGTCCAGGAAGAGCCCCTCAACCAGGGCGCCTGGTACTCCAGCCAGCACCACATCCGCGCCCTGCTGGGCGAAGATCGCTACCTGCAGCATGTCACCCGGCCTGCCTCCGCCTCACCGGCAGTGGGCCACCTGGACGTTCACGTGAAGCAACAGGAAGCCCTGATCGAACGGGCCCTGCGCCAGAACTGACCTGGCCACCACCAGGGCAAGAGACACACAGGGGGCCAACGGGTGCGGACCGCGCCCATGCCCCGAGGCCGGAACCAATAAGGACACACACGCCATGAGTACTGAGGTCAAGATCCCGCAACTCCCCGAGTCCGTCTCGGATGCCACCATCGTCAGCTGGCACAAGCAACCCGGAGACGAGGTCAAGCGGGACGAGATACTGGTCGATATCGAAACCGACAAGGTGGTGCTGGAAGTTCCCGCCCCCGAGGACGGGGTGATGGGGGAGATCATTGAGCAGGAAGGCGCCATCGTCACCGCCGGACAGGTGATCGCCCACCTGGAAAAGGCCGGCAAGGGCGGCAAGGGTGGCGGCAAGAAAAAGGCCGCCAAGGATAATGGCGACAAGGACACCGCCAAGGCCGCGAAGCAGCCGGACACCGTCGGCGCGGGACGGGACGCCACCGATGCGGGTGATGATGACCCGGCCCTGAGTCCGGCGGTACGCCGCCTGGTCAACGAACACGGCCTGGACCCGGCCGAGATCGAAGGCACCGGCAAGGGCGGACGCCTGCTCAAGGAAGACGTGCTCAAGTACCTGGAGACCCTGGAGGCCGAAGCCGCCCAGGCACCCGCGCCGGCGGCTCCGCCCCCCACAACCAAGGCCGCCCCAGCCCCCGCCAGCGCCCCGCCGCCGGCCCCGTCCACCGGACCCAGCGGCGCCCGCCCCGAAAAACGCGTCCCCATGACCCGTCTGCGGGCGCGCATTGCGGAACGCCTGGTGGAAGCCCAGCAGAACGCCGCCATGCTCACCACCTTCAACGAGGTGAACATGAAGCCGGTGATGGACCTGCGGGCCCAGTACAAGGACCGCTTCGAGAAACGCCACGGCGTGCGCCTGGGCTTCATGTCCTTCTTCGTCAAGGCCGCCACCGAGGCCCTCAAGCGCTTCCCCGAAGTGAACGCCTCCATCGACGGTAAGGACATCGTCTACCACGGCTATTTCGACATCGGCATCGCCGTCTCCGCGCCCCGGGGGCTGGTGGTCCCCATCCTGCGGGATACGGACACCCTCACCATGTCGGATGTTGAACGCACCATCAACGACTTCGGCAAGAAAGCCGAAGCGGGCAGCCTGGGCATGGAAGACCTCACCGGCGGCACCTTCACCATCTCCAACGGCGGCGTCTTCGGCTCGCTGTTGTCCACCCCCATCATCAACCCGCCCCAGAGCGCCATCCTGGGCATGCACCGCATCCAGGAGCGGCCCATGGCCGAGAACGGCCAGGTGGTGATCCGGCCCATGATGTACCTGGCCCTGTCCTACGACCACCGCATCGTCGACGGCCGCGAGGCCGTGCAGTTCCTGGTGACCATCAAGGACATGCTGGAAGACCCGGCCCGACTGCTGCTGGAAGTGTAGGAATCACACCCTGAACCATGCCCGTGTCCGCCGGCCTCAGGCACGGCGCGGGCCACATGAACACAAGACAAGAAGATCAGGAGCCAGACCATGGCACAGCAGGACTATGACGTAGTAGTGATCGGCGCCGGCCCGGCAGGCTATGTGGCCGCCATCCGTTGCGCCCAGCTCGGACTCAAGACTGCCTGTATCGACCGCTGGCGGGATGACGCAGGCAAGGAGCGCCTGGGGGGCACCTGCCTGAACGTGGGCTGCATCCCCTCCAAGGCCCTGCTGGAATCCTCGGAGCTGTATGAACACACCCGCAAACACCTGGGCACCCACGGCGTGCATGTGGGCGATGTGGAACTGGATCTGGCCGGCATGATGTCCCGCAAGGACCGCCTCATCGGCAACCTCACCCAGGGCATCCAGGGCCTGTTCAAGGCCAACAAGGTCACCTGGCTCAAGGGCCAGGGCCAGCTTCAGGGGGAGCGCAAGGTCTGCTTCACTTCCCACGACGGCAAGGAAGAGATCCTGGAGCCGGAACACATCATCCTGGCGCCGGGCTCCCACTCGGTGGAACTCAAATGCGCCCCCTATGACGGCAAGTACATCGTCGATTCCACCGGCGCCCTCGCCTTCGACGAGGTGCCCAAGCGCCTGGGCGTGATCGGCGGCGGCGTCATCGGCCTGGAGCTGGGCAGCGTCTGGCGCCGCCTGGGGTCCGAAGTGGTGGTGCTGGAGGCCCAGGACCGCTTCCTCTCCTTCTGCGACGACCAGGTCTCCCAGGAGGCCCTGAAGATCTTCGGCAAGCAGGGACTGGACATCCGCCTCTCCGCCCGCGTCACCGACACCCAGGTGGACGAGGACAAGGGCACTGTCACCGTCATGTACGAGGACGAGCAGGGCCGTCACGAGGAGCGCTTCGACCGTCTGGTGGTCTGCGTCGGTCGCCGCCCCTCCACCGACGGCCTGGTAAGCGGCCCGGTGGAACTGCTCATCGACGAGCGCGGCGCCATCCATGTGGACGACCACTGCAAGACCACCCTGCCCAACGTCTATGCGGTGGGCGACGCGGTGCGCGGCCCCATGCTGGCCCACAAGGGTTCCGAGGAAGGGGTCATGGTGGCCGAGCGCATCGCCGGCATGGGCAGTACCCTCAACTACGAGACCATCCCCAGCGTGATCTACACCCTCCCGGAGATCGCCTGGGTGGGCAAGACCGAGCAGGAACTCAAGAACAAGGGCATCCCCTACTCCGTGGGCGTGTTCCCGTTTGCCGCCTCCGGTCGGGCCCGGGCCATGGAGGACACCACCGGCTTCGTCAAACTGCTGGCACACGCCGACACCGACCGTCTGCTGGGCGCCCATGTGATCAGCTCCCGCGCCTCCGAGCTGATCGCCGAGTGTGTCATCGCCCTGGAATTCGGGGCCTCCAGCGAGGATCTGGGCCGCACCGTCTTTGCCCACCCCACCCTCTCCGAGGCCGTGCACGAAGCCGCCCTGGCCACCCTGGGCCATCCGCTGCACATCCCGCCCGGCAAGAAGGGCTAACACCCGAACCTTCCCTCCCGACGGCCCCGCTCCCCCTCCGGGGGGCGGGGCCTTATCCTGCCTGCATGACCGCCACCTTCTCCCTGCTCACCCAGCTGCTGCCCCTGTACATCACCATCGTGCTGGGCTGGCTGGCCGGGCGCTATCTCAACGCCAGCGGCGGCCATATCGCCGGGATCATGCTCTACATCATCACCCCGTCGGTGATCTTTGGCGGGGTCATGCACGCCCCCCTGAGCCCCAGCGTCCTGCTGCTGCCGGTGATGGTCTTCGGCTTCTGCACCCTGATCGCCCTGAGCCACCTGTACCTGGCTCGGCACTGGCTGGGGGACAACACTGCCGCGCTCATTCCCCTGTCGGTGGGCACCGGTAACAGCGGCTATTTCGGCATTCCCGTGGCCCTCCTGCTGTTCGGCGCGGAAGGTGTGAGCCTGTACATCCTGTGCATGCTGGGCACCACCCTGTTCGAGCATTCCGTGGGTTTCTATCTGGCGGCGCGGGGGCGCTTCAGCATCCGTGACTGCCTGGTCAAGGTCTCCCGCCTGCCCTCCCTCTATGCCTTCCTGCTGGGCGCGGCCCTGAACCTGAGCGGCGTCGGCATCGCGGAGGTGCTGCAACCCCTGTTCGACAACCTCCGCGGGGCCTACAGCATCCTGGGCATGATGATCATCGGCATGAGCATCCTCAGCTTCCGGGGCCTGGCGGGCAATCCCCGCTTCACCCTCCTGGCCTTTGCCGGTAAATTCATCAGCTGGCCCCTGCTGGCCCTGGCCTTTGCCTGGGTGGACACCCACTGGCTGGGCATCTATGACCTAGCCGTTCATCAGGCCATCTTCCTGCTCTCCATCACCCCCATCGCCGCCAACACCGTGGTCATCGCCACCCTTCTGGACATCCACCCCCGGCAGGCCGCCGGCACCACCCTGCTCAGCACGATCTTCGCGCTGGGATTCATCCCGGTGATGGTGACGTGGCTGATGCCGGGGGGATAGAGACCGTTCTGTCGCCCCCACCACCCTGGTTTTCTGCTTAACTCATTAAGAGTCCAGACGTGGAGGTGGAGCCATGGCCAGCATGATGAAAGCCGCGGTGTTCGTGGAACCCGGCCGTATTGAAATCACGGACAAACCGATCCCCGCCGTGGGACCCAACGATGCCCTGATACGCATCACTACGACCACCATTTGCGGTACCGATGTGCACATCCTCAAGGGTGAGTATCCGGTGGCCCAGGGCCTGACGATAGGTCACGAACCGGTGGGGATCATCGAGAAGCTGGGGGCGAACGTGCAAGGATACGCGGAAGGGCAGCGCGTCATTGCGGGGGCCATCTGCCCCAGTTTCACCTCCTACGCCTGCCAGGACCATTGCTATGCCCAGGATGGTGGACACCATGCCCATGGCTACAAACCCATGGGTGGCTGGCGCTTCGGCAACACCATTGATGGCGCCCAGGCGGAGTACCTGCTGGTGCCCGATGCCCAGGGCAACCTGAGCCCGGTGCCGGATGGACTGACCGACGAGCAGGTGCTCATGTGCCCGGACATCATGTCCACCGGCTTTGCCGGGGCCGAGTCGGCGGATATCCGCATCGGTGATATCGTCGCCGTCTTTGCCCAGGGCCCCATCGGCCTGTGTGCCACTGCCGGTGCCCGCCTGCGCGGTGCCGGCATGATCATTGCCGTGGATGGTGTTGATGAGCGCCTGCAGATGTCACGGCAGATGGGGGCCGACGTGACACTGGATTTTCGCAAGGTGGATGTGGTGTCGGAAATCCTGAAACTGACCGGTGGTCGCGGCGTGGACGCCTCCATCGAGGCACTGGGCCTGCCGTCTACCTTTGAAGCGGCGCTGCGGGTACTCAAGCCGGGCGGCACCCTGTCCAGCCTGGGGGTCTACTCCAGCGACCTGACCATTCCCCTGGATGCCTTCTGTGCCGGCCTGGGTGACCACAAGATCGTGACCTCCCTCTGCCCGGGCGGCAAGGAACGCATGCGTCGACTGATGCAGATCATCGCCAACGGCCGCCTGGATCTGGGGCCGATGGTCACCCATCGCTACCACCTGGATCAGATCGTAGACGCCTACGACCTGTTCTCCCATCAGCGCGACGGGGTGCTCAAGGTGGCCATCAGCACCCATTGACCCGGGGAAGGCGCGTGTCATGCAACGCCTACTTCGTCAGCACCTCGCTGCGGAACTTGAGCAACGCCACGCGCCACCAGTCCAGGGTGTCGTCCAGGTTGCGCCCGGTGACGCCGAAATCCAGGTTCACGTTCATCTCCAGCACGGGATCTCCCTCGTCATCCAGATAGGCCTTGCCGAAACGGGCAACCCTGTTCCACTGGTTCATGTCTTCCAGCGTGTACTGGCCATTGGTCTGCCAGGCACTGGTGAACTGAATGTTCTTGCAATTGAGATTCTGCGAACACCCATAGAACATGATGGTGTAGCCCGTGCCGTCGATGCGCCCGCGGATCATGGGGTCACCCACACTGTCGGTGGTCAGGGTCGCTGAACCATATCCCTGGGCAAGCTGCCGGATCTTTTCCGGATCCTTCGCATCCACGATCTCGGCCGCCGACAGGGTACCGGTCGCGGCCAGCAAGACCGCACTCATCAACAATGGTTTCAGCATGGGCGTTTCCTTCAAAGGGCCATCATGGACTTACCGGGAGCGGCATCCCACGGACAAGGCCGTTCAAATAAGATGATATACCGTCTCGCACCAAAACAATGAGCCATTCACCGACTGATCCGGCCCTGTCATCGCACGGCGTCTTTGGGTTTCAACCACTCACCGGCTTATCCATCCCGGTCATCACTCGGGGCCCCGGGTTTGATAATCCGAACCGAACCAACCCAAGCAACCACTCCAACGCCACGCCTGATCAACGCCGTACGGGGCTCTCGGCCAATTACACCGACGGCATACTCATCGGCGCAGATACTCCCGTACCTGCCCCAGCAGCCAGTCGGTAACCTGACCCTCCCGATAATGTCGGGATTTGAGGGCCACGTATTCATCCATCCGTACGGCGGCGACATGTCTCAGGATCATCAGTCGCCCCGTCTCCAGGTCGTCGGCGGCCAGGGGCTGGGGCAACCAGGTCCAGCCGATGCCTTCCGCCGCCATGTCGCGCATCAGTTCAAAATGGCTCACACCGACCTGCCTGGCGGCCTGCCCGTCCGTCACCCGCAGTCCCTGGGCGGTGAAGTGCGCCTGCCCGATGAAGGGATAGTCCTTCAGATCCTGTTCCGAGACCTGCTGCAGCAGGGTCAGGGGATGGCCGGCGGCGGCCACCATCATCACCTGCACCGGACTGAGCACCACGGTCTCCGACGCCGACGGCTTGGAGGATACCCGCCGCAGGCCGATCCCCAGGTCCACTTCGCCGCTGGCGATCATGGCGTCCAGCTCTGCCATGGTGGACAACCCAAAGCACAAATCCAGATTCGGGAAGCGTCGCGACAGGCGGATGACGATCTCCCGCCAGAAGGCCTCGGGCAAGGCGTCATCCCGGGCGATGCGCAGTATCCGCTCCTCGCCCTGGAAATGACGACGGCAACGCTGCTCCAGGGACTGGGCCAGAGAGACGATGCGCTGACAGTCATCCAGCAGGTCTGCGCCGACAGGGGTCGGCTTTACCTGATTGCCGCTGCGTTCGAACAGCCTCACCCCAAGGTGGTCTTCCAGTGCAGAAATCCCCATGCTCACCGCCCCCCGGCTTTTGCCCAGGGCACGGGCAGCGGCGGCAATGGAACCGTGGCGGCAAACGAGAACGAACTCATGGATCTGGGCCAGGGTCATGGGCGGTCCACGGGCAGAAGAACGGACACTTATGCGTCAGATTTTACGACGCTCAGCGATTATGCCAGATCCCCAGTCACCGAATAGCATCTCCGGTCACACACCCTTTGGAGATCGACCATGAGATTGGCATGGATGTTCCTGATGCTGGCCATCGTGACCGAGGTATCCGGTGTCAGCACCATGAACTTTCTGAGTTCGGGAGTCGGCATCACCGGCTACCTGATCATGTACGTATGTATCATTTTTTCCTACATTTTCCTGGGCTTTGCGGTGAAAAAGATCCCTGTGGGAGTGGCCTTCGCGATGTGGGAGGGGTTGGGCATCACCCTCATCACGGCCCTGTCCCTGCTGGTGTTCGGCAGCACCCTGTCCACTCAGGAGCTGATCGGACTGGGCCTGGCCGTGGTGGGGATCATCATGATCAATGCCGGTGAAAAGCATCCTGAAGCGTCAGCCTGACTGACCAAAAACCGACTGACACAAACCAAGAGAGAGACATCCTTCCATGTCGGCCACACACCTGCTGCCCTTCACCCTGGTGGCCCTTGCCGCGGCCCTGGACGTGGCGGCCAACCTGCTGCTGACCCTGTCCAATGGCTTTCGCAAAAAACTCTGGGGCATACTGGCCATCCTGCTCGTGCTGGGAGCGTTCACGCTTCTGGCCCAGGCAATCCGCTACATGGACCTGGCCATCGCCTATGCCACCTGGGGAGCCCTGGGCATCCTGGGCACCGCCCTGGGAGGACTCTGGTGCTTCGGACAGCGGCTCAATGCCGTCGGCTGGGCGGGCATCCTGCTGGTGGTGGTAGCCATCGTGGTCATCAAGACGGGCTGATTGCGGCCCCGGCACTGGCATCCAGCGGCCGTTGGCTTCAGAATTCCGCCCCAGCCCAAGCAACCTGACGACGCCCATGCCCGATATTGTGGTGATGTTCTTCCTGCTCGGCCTGGTGGCCGGTCTGGTGAAGTCCGACCTGACCATTCCCAAGGCCGCCTACGACACCCTCAGCCTGCTGCTGATGCTCACCATCGGTCTGAAGGGGGGTATGGCACTTCATGGCAATGTCAGTGTGTCGGTGATTCAGGATCTGCTGGCGGTGGCGGTGCTGGGGGCGTTGATTCCGCTGATACTCATGCCGCTGCTGATGCGGGTGATCCGGCTGTCAGTGGCCGACAGTGCCAGCATGGCCGCCCATTACGGCTCGGTGAGCGCGGGGACCTTTGCGGTGGCCCTGGCCTTCGCGGAAGGGTTGCAACTGACCATCAGCCCCGAAGTGACCCTGTATCTGGTGATGATGGAACTGCCGGCCATCGTGGTGGCCATCATCCTCTACCGCCGCTACTGCGGTGCCCAGACGGCCGCCAGCATGCGGGGATTGTGGCATGAAACCCTGACCAACCGGGGGGTGATCCTGCTGGTGGGCGGGGTGATCATCGGGCTGCTCTACGGCCCTCAGGAAGGCGCCGCGGTGACGGATCTGCTCACCAACGCCTTCAAGGTCGTACTGGCCCTGTTCCTGCTGGAGATGGGGCTGACGGCCGCCGAAACCCTGCGCCCCATCCCCTGGCAGCACTGGCGTCTGCTGTGCTTTGCCGTGATCGCCCCGTTCCTGCTGGGCGCCATCGGAATGGTCACGGGCCTGCTGCTGGATCTGCCCGCCGGTTCCGTGCTGATTCTCACCGCACTGACCGCCAGCGCCTCCTACATCGCGGCGCCGGCAGCCATTCGCGCCGCCATTCCCGATGCCAACATCGGTCTGGCCATGCTCGCCGCCCTGGGCCTCACCTTCCCGGTGAACGTGATCGTGGGGATTCCCCTATACCACCAGATCCTGCAGTGGCTGGGGGTGTGATGCACCCCCCGAAGGGACGTGTCAAGACCATGATCAGCCGGTCGTGACACCACCATCGGAGTGCAGCGGCCTGACCCGGAGCTGGATGCCGTCGCGGGAAAAGGCCAACACCCGGTCCCCGGCCTTCACGTCATCAGGCCCCTGGGCGGCATAGGTGGTATCCCCCACCCTCACCCGGCCCCGACCCGCCACGAAGTCCGTGGCGGCGATGTATTCCCGGTTGAGCAGGGCATCCATTTCCCGATTCATCACCGGGGCGTCACCCTGGGCCGCCCTGCCCCGCCGCTGCAACCAGAACCCCAGGCCGCAGGCACCGAGCATGGTTACGGAAAAACCCATGAGATGCCAGGCAAAGGCCAGATCCGGCAACAGGGCCACGAACATGGCGGAGATCAGGGCGCCCAGCCCGATCCAGAGCAGGAACACCCCGGGGATCAGGATCTCCAGCCCCATCAGGATCATCCCCGCGATCAGCCAGAACCAGGGATTGGTCAGCAGCGTCTGCAACATCGCCTGCCCTGCCCTATTTAACGGATGAGCCGGAGGTCAGGGCCTTGTTGTCCGCCCCCATCTGCTGCACCAGTTCGGTCACGCCGGCCACGGCACCGGTGATCCCCGAGGCCTCCAGGGGCATCAGGACCAGCTTGGAATTATCGGCCTTGCCGATCTGCTGCAGGGCCTCCACGTACTTGATGCCCAGGAAGTACTGCACCGCCTGAATGTTCCCGGAGGCGATGGCTTCGGACACCACGCGGGTTGCCTCGGCCTCGGCCTTGGCCTCACGCTCGCGGGCCTCGGCCTCCAGGAAGGCCGCCTGACGCTCCCCTTCGGCGCGCAGGATGGCGGCCTGCTTTTCGCCTTCCGCCTGCAAAATCTCCGCCTCCCGCTTGCCGGTGGCCTCCAGGACCTGGGCCCGACGCTTGCGCTCGGCGGTCATCTGCATGTTCATCGCCTTCTGCAACTCCGGCTCCATTTTCAGGTCGCGGATCTCGATGCGGACGATCTTGACGCCCCAGGGATTGGTGGCATCGTCGACGATGCCCATGAGAACATCGTTGATCTTGCTGCGATTGGACAGGGTATCGTCCAGATCCATGGAGCCGATCACCGAGCGCAGGTTGGTGGTGGTGAGATTGACGATGGCCTCTTCCAGGTTGCGCACCTGGTAGGCGGCGGAGGCGGCATCATCAATGCGGAAAAAGACCACGCCGTCGGCCACCACGGCGGCATTGTCCTTGGTGATCACGGTCTGCGCCGGCACGTCCAGCACCTGTTCCATCACCGTCAGCTTGCGACCGATGCTGTCGATGAACGGCACGATGATGTTGAGGCCCGATTCCAGGGTGCGGGTGTAGCGCCCGAACCGCTCCACGGTCCATTTTTCACCCTGCGGCACCGCCTTGACCGCCTTGGCAATGAAGATGATGGTGACCACCACGATGGTGGTGGCAAAGATTCCAAAGGCTTCCATGGTCATCCCCCAGGTTGTATATGCCGGATACGGGTCAGTATCGCGGATCAAGGCTCAAAACACACCCATGCTCACGGGGAGGCCATCGGCTCGGCATGACCCTTCATCGTCCCCTCCAGCCCGGACAGGACCAGGGCACCGGTGGCGTCGATATCAAACCCGGTGACCGCGGCCAGGATGCGGAAGAAGGTCTGCTCCTGATGCATCAGTGCCTCGTGGCAGGCCATCAGGGTGGAAGCGGGGTGCTGGAAGGTCAGATTCTCGCCGGTGAGCGTGAAACCTCCGTGGTAACGGTTGCAGGAGGCAGTACCGGCCACCCGGCCGTCCTGGGCAAAAAACTGCAGGGTGATGCGGGATTGATCCACGATGCCCTGACCGTCCAGGTCTTCAATGACCCACTCCCGGTCCGTGAGCAGGGACAGCGGCTCGCCTCCGCAGCCGTTCAGGGTCTCGTCGTCCCGCTGCAGGATCACGGTGTAGGGGTGAGGCATGCCGCTCATGCTGTCGCGACAGATATCGGGGGCGACAGCGACCACCAGACGATGCCCGGCATCGGCGGCCCGGAAACGGGTCCGGGGTCCGTCCTGTCCCGTGTGCAGCAGGGGCAGGGTCAGGGTTTGCGCACCATAGCCGGTGACCAGGGTGATCCGATCCTGCTCGATATCCACGTGCCAGCCCGGCTCCTGACCATAAGCGCGGAAGGGCAGGGAAGGGGGCTGGATGATCCGGCAGGGCGGTAGCTCCCGCCCCGCCACACTGATCAGGGCCTCGCCGCCCTTTTCATGAATCCAGGTGTCGGGGTCCTCCACGCCTTCAAGGCGAACCCCGGATGCCGCCGGCACCGGCACCAGATCGTGGGCGGTGCCCGACACGATGAGGCGTGGCGATGCGTCCAGCACGACCTGTTCGGGACCGCAGGTGAAATGGGTGCCAAAGCGCGCCGCGGTGAACGGAATCAGACGCAGCGGTCCGGTATCCAGCGTGTTCCCGGTCAGGGACAGCATCAGCGGTTCCGTCACTCGCAACCACTGCCCCTCCAGTTCCACAGCGCCCCGCAGTTCGTGGATGGCCGTCCCGCCCAGGGCGACGGAAGGCAGCTCAAGACGGAAGGGAATGGGGACCTGCCGGCCCTCCAGGTCAAGGCGCTGCTCGATCAGAACCTGCTCGCCGGTTGCGTCAAAGGCACGCACCTCGATGACAGCCACGGCCTGAGGCGGCAGGGCAATGCGCTCCGGATAGGTCAGTTCACCTTGAATGGTAACGATGCCGTCACCATCCGGGGCGACCGTCCGGGCATCACGACAGCCGGGCAGGCTCACGAGCACGGCCAACAGCAAGATCACCAGGGACACGGGAAGACGCATGGCATGGACTCCTGAGCAGGTGCGATTGGACCAGCGTAACCGTTACCCACTCAGGAGTACACAGCCTACCTATTCCTGTCTGTCAGTCCTTCTTCGTTACCGGCCCTCGCCGGGTGGTGCCACGGGCCCTTGCCGCGGCGGACTGGGTGGCGGTGGTGCGCTTGGCCTTGGCGGCAGCCACACCGGTCTTGGCGGCCGTGGCACGGGACCTGCGGGGCGGGACCGCCTTTCTTGCAGGGGCACTCACCACATCGACCGTCGTACCGCTGGTGCCGCGCGAAGCCGACGCACTGGGCGGCGGCGGCTCATCCTTGCCCTTGGTTTCCGCCTCGGCCGGCTGTTGGGGCGAAGGGGCCGGCGTCGCCGCCGGGGCCTGGCTCCCGGGCGCGGATTTCACTTCAGGCATGGGCTCGGACTTGGCGGCCGGTTCAGGCTGGGCGGCCAGCTTGGGTGCGGGAGCGGTCTTGACCTCAGGTTTGGCGGCGACGGAAGCGGAGACAGCCGGGGTCGGCTCCGGAGCGGTCGGCTTGGGTTTCTGTGCTGCTGCCTTCTGTGCCGCCGCCTTCTGCGCTGCCCTGGCCTCAGCTTCCGCCCTGGCTTTGGCTTCCGCCTTCGCCTTGGCTTCCATCTTGGCCTTGGCTTTGGCTTCCGCCCTGGCCTTGGCCTCCGCCTTGGCTTTGGCCTTGGCCTTGATCTGGGCCTTGGTGGCGGCGATGGCCTCGTCAACCTGCGCCCTGACACGATCGGCCTGGTACTCGGATTCGGTGGGAATCACCGCGTAAGGCAACTCCACGTGGCGGCAGACCGAGCCCAGAAACATATTGGAATCATGCAGCGCCGTCAGGCCCTTGCCGGCGGCCTCCATGCGCAGGGCACAGGTCATCGCCTGATCGGACTTTCGGCAGATCACGAAATCGAAGTATTCATGGGCGATACGCTGGCGGGAAGCCTGCTTCAGGGGCTGATCGGGGTTCGGCTTCAGTTCCAGTACATTAGCCGCCATGACCTTGGGGAAGACGTAGTGATCGGCGCCCAGGCCGTCTTCCAGGGCCTTGAACAGGGCCTTTTCCTCGGGCTTGAGCATGGACTCAGACTTGCCGTAGCAATCCGGCCGTGGGGCGGGCAGGGAAACGCGCGCGTTGTATTGCTGATAGAACAGCAACGCGGCAATCAGAAACAAGACAATCAGGGAAAACTCCACCATCGCTGATACCCCCCCATCGGATTGGACGATCTGTTCCGGGATACGGACGGCAGGTTACTCAATGACGCAGTGATACCGCCTTCCCGGTACAACTGTTCGACTGGATGTCAATGCCTGATGGCCTGATTGTGGAGCGGTGTGCCGCCCTATTACAAGGGCATGAATGGGGTTTTTGGTCATGAAACCCGCAACATTTGACCTGGTTTCGGGATTGCATGACCCGACCCGGCCGGAACGGCGGGCCGGATCGGGCCTGCGGACGGGCAACGGGCCGTCAGAGCGTGGGGTAGTCGATGTAGCCTTCGGGGCCGGGGGTGTAGAAGGTGTCCCGGTTCGCCTCGGCCAGGGGGGCGTTGCGGCGGAAACGCTCCACCAGATCCGGGTTGGCGATGAAGGGGGTGCCGTAAACGGCGGCATCCGCCTTGCCCGACCTGACCAGCGCCTCGCCCGTCTCCCGGGTCAGGCCACCGCCGGCCAGGTAGGCATCACCCTTGAATTTGGGCCGCAACAGGCCGTGGTAGTCCACTTCGGTACCGAACAGGGCCACGTGTAGATAGGCCAGGCGGTAATAGTCCAGCTGTTCCACCAGATAGGCGTAGGTTTCCTGGGGATTGTCGTCGCGGATGTCGTTGAAGCCCATCTCCGGCGCCAGCTTGATGCCGATGTAATCACCGCTGCGCACGGAGGTCATGGCCTCCAGGATCTCCAGAATGAAGCGGGCACGGTTTTCCACGCTGCCGCCGTACTGGTCGGTACGCTGATTGGTGCCGGAGCAGAGGAACTGCTCGGGCAGGTAGCCGGAGGCGGCGTGCAGTTCGACACCATCGAAGCCGGCCTCGAAGGCCAGTGAGGTGGCAACGCGAAAGTCCTCGATGACATCCTGGATCTCGCTGACTTCCAGGGCGCGGGGGGTGACATGGGGCTTCATGCCGTCCTGGGTGAAGGACTGACCCTCCGGGCGCACCGCGGAAGCGGAGACGGGGGTGGCACCACCGGGCAGGAAAGATGGATCGGAGATGCGGCCCGCGTGCATGACCTGCAGCACCATGCTGCCGCCGGCGGCATGGACCGCGTCCGTCACCCGGGCCCAGGCATCCACGTGCTCTTCGGTGAACATGCCCGGGGTACGCAGGTAGCCCTTGCCCATGGGGCAGGGGTAGGTGCCCTCGCTGATGATCAGGCCGGCGGAGGCCCGCTGGGCATAGTAGGTCGCCGCATGCTCGCCGGGCACGCCCTGATCGTCCGCCCGGGAGCGGGTCATGGGCGCCATGACGATACGGTTCTTGAGGTCCAGGGCACCGGCATAGAGGTTGGAAAACAGATCGATCTCTTTCTTGGGCATGGGACGTCTTCTCTCCTGGGTTCTGGATGCAATGACAGACTGTTTTGGTGGGATGGAGTGTACCAAGGGCAAGGGGAGAAGGGAGCGATCAGCCCATCCCTGACGCCGGCGATGCGCAAAGCGCCCGCAGGCCTTCCAGCAACCGGTCCACATGGGCAGGGGTATGGGCCGCGCTCAGGGTCACCCGCAGACGGGCCGTGCCTACCGGCACCGTGGGTGGGCGGATGGCGGGCACCAGCAGGCCCCGGGCCAGCAGGCCTTCGCTCAGGGCCATGGCGGCGGCCGCGTCGCCCACCAGCAAGGGCTGGATGGGGGTGTCGCTGTCCATCAGCGTCAGTCCCAGTTCCGTTGCGCCGGCCCGGAATTGCCGCACCAGCATCCGCAGATGCTCGCGGCGCTCCGGCTCCGTGCGCACCACTTGCAGGGCAGCCAGCGTGGCCGTCGCCACGGCGGCGGGCATGGCAGTGGTGTAAACATAGGTTCGGGCGGCCTGGATCAGGGTCTCGATCAGGTCTTCCCCACCGGCCACGAAGGCCCCGGCGGTGCCCAGCCCCTTGCCCAGGGTGCCCATGAGGATGGGGACCCTGGCCTGATCCAGTCCCTGGTGTTCCAGTGTGCCGGCCCCGGTGGCACCCAGCACGCCCAGGCCGTGGGCATCATCCACCATGAACCAGGCCCCGGCCCGGGCGCACAGGTCGGCCAGGGCGGGCAGGGGAGCGACATCGCCGTCCATGGAAAACACGCCGTCGGTGCTCACCAGGGTTTCCCGCTCCGGGTCCCGGTCCAGCAGACGGGCCAGGTCGTCCGGGTCGGCGTGGCGATAGCGCTGCAACCGGGCCTCGCTGATGCGGGCGGCATCGATCAGGGAGGCGTGATTGAGACGGTCCTGCAACACCCGGTCACCCCGATGGAGCAGGGCCTGGGCCACCCCCAGGTTGGCCATGTAGCCGGTGGAGAAGAGCAGGGCGCGTTCACGGCCGGTGAAGGCGGCCAGCGCCTCTTCCAGCTGGTGGTGGGCACGGGTATGGCCATTGACCAGATGGGCGGCCCCGGCCCCCACGCCGTAGCGGTCGGCACCGGCCTTGAAGGCGGCAATCACCGCCGGGTGGCTGGCCAGGCCCAGGTAGTCGTTGCTGCAGAAGGCCAGTACCGGCCGACCGTCGATGATCTGCTCCGGCTGCTGGGGGCCGTCCAGCAGCCGCCGCTGCCGGTAACGATGCTCGGCCCGGCGTTGCTGGAGCAGGGGGGCAAGGTCTTTCATGGGGCGCTCCCGGTCACCGCAGGGTGACCAGCTCCTCCGCGCTGGTGGGATGCAGGGCCACGGTATCGTCCAGATCCTGCTTGGTGGCGCCCATGCGCACCGCCACCGCAAATCCCTGCAGCATCTCGTCCGCGCCCGGCCCGATGATATGCACGCCCACCACCTTCTCTTGCGCCCCCACCGTCACCAGCTTCATGGCCGTGGGGACCTTGTGATCGGTCATGGCGTGGTACATGGAAGTGAAGCGGGTGGCATACACCTTCACCGCACTGCCGTGGGTGGCGCGGGCCTCGTCCTCCGTCAGGCCCACGGTGCCGATGGGAGGATGGCTGAACACCACCGAGGCGATGTTTTCATAGGACAGGTGTCGATCCGGGAGGCCGCCGAACAGACGGTCCGCCAGCCGCCGGCCGGCCGCGATGGCCACCGGTGTCAGGGCGGCACGACCGGTGACGTCACCGATGGCGTAGACCCCCGCCACGTTGGTGTTCTGAAAGGCATCGGTGGGAATGAAGCCCTGTTCATCCTGACTCACCCCGGCCACCGCCAGATCCAGCCCGGCGGTGGCCGGGGTCCGGCCGATGGCCCAGATCACCTGATCGAACACCCCTCGGCATTCCCCCTGGTCACAGCGCAGCTCCACGCTGTCCGGGTGGGCGATGAGCCGGGATACCCGGGTGCGGGGGAACAGGTTCACGCCCGCCGCCAGCATCTGCTCCATCAGCGTATCCCGCAGCATGGCATCGAAGGTACGCAACAGGGTCTCGCCACGCAGGTACATGGAGACTTCCGATCCCAGGGCCTGCAGCATCCCCGCCAGTTCGACGGCGATATAGCCCGCGCCCACCACGGCGACCCGCCGGGGCTGACTCTGGAGGGCAAAAAAGCCGTCCGAGGTGATACCCAGTTCCGCGCCGGGTAGATCCGGCACCGTGGGCCGCCCCCCCACCGCAATCACCACGTGATCCGCCGTCACCCGCCGCCCGTCCACTTCCAGGGTGCGCTCCGCCACGAACCGGGCGGCGCCCTGGATCAGGTCGACACCGGAATCCTCCAGATAGGTGCGATACCAGGCATTGATATCGGCAATGTAGGCATCTCTTTTGGTCACCAGCGCGGTCCAGTCGAACCCCTCCCGGGCCAGGCTGAAACCGTAACCGGGGGCATCCTCCAGCCGATGGGCGGTCTCGGCGGCATACCACATCACCTTCTTCGGCACGCAGCCCACGTTGACACAGGTACCACCTAGAGGACCTTTCTCCACCACGGCGCAGCGGGCACCGTGACGGGCCGCCCGTTCCACCACGGACAGACCACCGCTACCGGCACCAATGGCGATGAGGTCGTAATGATCTTGCATGGATGCTCTCCTGCTCCGTTTTGCTTTGCTACACTTTAGCCCCTGGCAGATACCGGACCAAGCCCGCTTTGAAACCCGTGACCCCAGACACCGCCCCGCTGAGTCTGCATGACAGGCTCGTCCAGTACGCCCTGCTGACCCGACTGCACCGGCCCATCGGCATCCTCCTGCTCCTCTGGCCGACCCTCTGGGCGCTGTGGATCGCGGCCGAGGGCATGCCCGACCTGCTGGTCCTGTTCGTGTTCGTGGCCGGCGTGGCCCTGATGCGGTCCGCCGGCTGCGCCATCAATGACTTCGCCGACCGGGACATCGATGGCCATGTCAGCCGGACCCGGGACCGCCCCCTGGCCAACCGGCGCATCAGCGCCCGGGAGGCGGTGGGCGTGACCGTGGCCCTCGCCCTGACGGCCTTTGCCCTGGTGCTGCTGATGAACCCCCTGACCATCGCCCTGTCCGTGGTGGCCCTGGTACTGGCGGTCAGCTACCCCTTCATGAAGCGATTCCATCATCTTCCCCAGGTGCACCTGGGCGCTGCCTTCGGCTGGGCCGTGCCCATGGCCTTTGCCGCCCAGACCGGGGAGTTCCCGCCGCCGCTGGCCTGGCTGCTGTTCGTGGCCACCATCCTATGGACCACGGCCTACGACACCATGTATGCCATGGTGGACCGACCGGATGACCTGAAGATCGGGGTCAAATCCAGCGCCATCCTGTTCGGTGAGGCCGACCGTCTGATCATCGGCATCCTGCAGGGCCTGACCCTGGTGGCCCTGGCACTGGTGGGCATGCAGGCCGGCCTGGGCGGGTTCTTCTACCTGGGACTCGGGATCGCGGCCCTGCTGGCCCTCTATCAGCAGTATCTGATCCATGACCGGAATCCCAAGGGCTGCTTCCAGGCCTTCTTGAACAACAACTGGTTCGGCCTGGCCGTCTTCGCGGGGATCATTGCCTCCTATCTCTTCAGCGCCGGCTGATCAGGCCGCCCGCGCCAGCACCCACACATCCACCCGGCCGACGCCGTGGGCCTTGAGGGCGGCGGCGATCTCCCGCAAGGTGGAACCGGTGGTCATCACATCGTCCACCAAGGCCACGTGCCCGGCCTCCAAACCCGGCGCCACCCGGAAGGCACCCCGCAGATTGCCATGCCGCGCGGTGGCCGCCAGACTCTGCTGGGGCGGCGTGGCCCGTATCCGCGTCACCGCCCCATGGGTGATGGGACACGCCAGTGTCCGTGCCAGGGGCCGGACCAGCTCCAGGGCCTGATTGAAGCCCCGCTCCCTCAGCCGGCATGGGTGCAGGGGGACCGGGATCACGCAGTCGGGCGGGGGCACCCGGGATGCCAGGGCATCGGCCATCAACCGCGCCAACAGACGCCCCTGGGGCAGGCGGGCGCGAAACTTGAAGTCAGCGATCAGGTCGTCCACCGGCGGGGCATAGAGCAGGGCGGACCAGGCGGCATCAAAGGGGGGAGGTCGGCGCAGACAGTGCCCGCAGAAGGGGGCAGGGTACTCCAGGGGAAGGCCACAGCGGGTGCAGGCATGATCGGACACCGGCAATTCCGCCCGACAGGCGGCACACAGGTCCAGCCCGGCATGGCCCGGGGCCGCGCACAGCAGGCAGGTGGACGGATAGGCGGTTTCCAGCAGGGCGCCGCGCAGCCCCCCGAGCCAGGATGCAATCATGGTCACGATCCCTGTCACCTTGTGGATTGATACGGTATATTGGCCTGATATCCTACCAGATCAGGGTATGCACGATACCCGCCGGACACAGCGCAAAAGCCCCTTCAGGCACGGACCCTTCCCATGCCCCATACCGCCGCCCCCCGCATCGTCTCAGCCCGCGCCTGCGCCGGATCGGCCAAGCTGTTCAATTACGGCAACATCATTGCCGTGACCGTCGCCGGCGTGCCCCTGTTCCTGGTCACCGGCGACGTGGGCATGGCCACCATCATCGCCGCCATCATGGGCATCGTCCCCCTGGTACTGTGGTTCGGCGGCTCCATGCTGGTCTACGCCCTCAACCGTCATCATCCGGAACCCCGGGTGGGACACTACACCCAGCAGGCGGCCTATCGCTATTACGCCCTGATGGGCTCACTCATCGTCATCGGCACCTTCTTCCCGCCGGAGATACTCTATTACCGGCTCTACTGGCTGGTGGCCGCCGCGATACTCATCCCCTGGTCGATCCGGGACATCATCCGGATCAACCGCGAACAATGGCACGACGTTGCAATCCCCGAGGAACCTGACCATGGCTGATACACGCCACGACTGGGAGGTGGACGAGATCCTCGCCCTCCTGGAACGCCCATTCAATGACCTCCTGTTCGAGGCCCACACCGTTCATCGTGCCCGCTTCAATCCCAACCAGATCCAGGTGAGCCGCCTGCTGTCCATCAAGACCGGCTCCTGTTCCGAGAACTGCGGCTACTGCTCCCAGAGTGCCCACCACGACACCGCGGTGGAAAAGGAGCAACTCATGCCCGTGGCCGAGGTACTGGCCGAGGCGCGCAAGGCCAAGGATGAAGGCGCCACGCGGTTCTGCATGGGCGCCGCCTGGCGCAATCTCAACGACCGCAACCTGGAACAGATCATCGAGATGGTCAAGGGCGTGCGGGCGCTGGAGCTGGAAACCTGCATGACCCTGGGCATGCTCACCGAGATGCAGGCCCGGCGCCTGAAGGAATCGGGCCTGGACTACTACAATCACAACCTGGACACCTCCCCGGAGTACTACGGCGAGGTGATCACCACCCGGACCTATCAGGACCGCCTGGACACCCTGGCCCATGTGCGCGAGGCCGGCATCAATGTCTGCTCCGGTGGCATTCTGGGCATGGGCGAATCCCGCCGTGACCGGGCCAGCCTGCTGCAGCAACTGGCCAACCTGCCCCGGCATCCGGAGTCGGTGCCCATCAACAACCTGGTACAGGTGGAAGGCACGCCGCTGCATGGTGTGGAACCCCTCGACCCCTTCGAGTTCGTGCGTACCGTGGCCGTGGCCCGGATCATCATGCCCCATTCCCATGTGCGCCTGTCCGCGGGCCGCAGCGAGATGAGCGACGAGATGCAGGCCCTGTGCTTCTTTGCCGGCGCCAACTCCATCTTCCACGGCGACACGCTGCTCACCACCCCCAATGCCTCTGAAAGCCACGACGAGGCCCTGTTCCGGCGCCTGGGGCTGACCTCTCGGGTGGTGGAGGAAAAGCACGCCCACAGCAGTGTCCACGCGGCCTGACGACCATGATCCGGGCCTTTGAAAATCATCGGCCCCGGATCGCCGCCGGTGCCTGGGTGGATGAGACGGCGGTGGTGATCGGGGATGTGACCCTGGGCGAGGACAGCTCCATCTGGCCCCTGTGCGTGCTGCGGGGGGATGTGAACCGTATCCGCATCGGGGCCTGCACCAACATCCAGGACGGCAGCGTGCTGCATGTGACCCATGACGGTCCCTATACCCCCGGCGGCCGGGACCTGGTGGTGGGTGACGCGGTGACGGTGGGGCACAAGGTGATCCTGCACGCCTGCACCCTCCATGACCGGGTCATGGTGGGCATGGGGAGCATCGTCATGGACGGCGCGGTGATCGAGTCGGACGTGCTGCTGGCGGCCGGCAGCGTGGTGCCCCCGGGAAAACTGCTGGAAAGCGGTCATCTGTGGCGGGGTAGCCCGGCCCGGCGGGTGCGACCGCTCACCGAGGAGGAAAAGGCCCACCTGCGCTATTCGGCGGAACATTACGTGCGGGTGAAGAACCGGCACGCCGGGGGCGGGTAGCCTCAGCGGCGCCCCTCATCCCCGGCCCTTCTCCCCCAGGGGAGAGAAGGGAGGGACGCGCTCAATGCAACCTCCCGGAAAGATCCGGAAGGCACGCGCGGTTACAGGGTCAGGGGGATCAGGGTCAGTTCCACGCGACGGTTCAGGGAACGGCCATGGGTGGTGCTGTTGTCCGCCACCGGGCGATGGGGACCGAAGCCGATGGTGTCGAGCCGGACCTGGGAAACGCCCTGGCCCGCCAGATAACGGGCCACGCTGTCGGCCCGACGCTGGGACAGATCCATGTTGTACTCCACGCTGCCGGTACTGTCCGTATGGCCGGCCACCTCGATGGCGGTCTGATCATACTTTTTGGCCACCAGGGCCACGGAGTTGAGCACCTCATAGAAATCCGGCTTCACTTCCGCACGATTGACGTCGAAGGTGATGTTGCCCGGCATGTTGAGGACCAGATTGTCCCCCACCCGGGTGACGCTCACCCCGCTCCCTTCCAGACGCTGACGCAGTTCCAGTTCCTGACGGTCCATGTAATTACCCACGGCGGCCCCGGCCAGGGCGCCGATTCCGGCGCCGACCATGGCGCGCTTGGTGCGATCGCGTCGGGTGGTGACGTTGCCGATCAGGGCGCCCGCGGCGGCGCCAATGGCGGCCCCCTTGGTGGCGGAACTGACCTTCTGTTCGCCGGTATAGGGATCCAGGGTGGTGCAGCCCGCCAGCGCCATGGCGGCGGCCAGGGTCAGGATCAGCAATGTTTTATGCATGTCGAGCCTCTTTTTTGAGTTACTGTCACTTTATCGCTTGCGCAGATGCGGGACATCCATCGGTCCATGAACCGGTTTTAGCAGCCGATGGATGAACGGTTCATGAATCCGGGCGCAGGGCCGTCATCACCGGCCCGGTATCGGGGCGGCAGTCACGCCACAGGGCGAAGGCCTCCGCCGCCTGTTCCACCAGCATGCCCAGGCCATCCCGGGTCCAGCCGGCCCCCTGGGACTGTCCCCAACGCACGAAGGCGGTGGGGGTGTCGCCATACATCATGTCGCAGCAACCGCCCCCGGGGATGAGCAGGCCGTCGGGCAGATCGGGCACCTGATCGTTCAGGCCCGCTGCCGTGCCGTTGATCACCAGATCGAAATGACGTCCCGCCAGCCCATCCAGGCCACCACCGGACACCGGACCCAGGTCGGCGAAATCCCGCGCCAGGGCCGCCGCCTTTTCCGCGGTGCGGTTGGCGATGTGCAGGCTCTCGGGATGCTCCGCCAGCAGCGGGGCCAGCACGCCGCGCACGGCGCCGCCGGCCCCCAGCAGCAGGATCCTGGCGCCCGCCAGGGTCGCGCCGGGGACGGCCCTCAGGGCATTCACCAGACCCACGCCGTCGGTGTTGTCGCCGTACAGTCCCTCCGGCTCCACCTTCAGCGTGTTGACGGCCCCGGCCCGGCGGGCACGCTCACTGAGCCGGTCCGCCAGGTCGAAGGCCTCGTGCTTGAACGGCACGGTGATGCTGAAGCCCCGGTAGCCCTGGGCCACCAGACGTCGCACGTTGCCGGCAAAATCGTCCGGCGGCGCCAGGATGGCCTCGTAGACGAGATCCTGGCCCGTCTGCCGGGCGAACAGGCTGTGGATCTGGGGCGACTTGCTGTGCCCGATGGGGTTGCCGATGACGGCATAATGATCCATGACAGGGGCTCTCTCCGGAACGATCAGTCCATCCACTCCACCGCCTGGCGGGCGTAGTAGGTGAGGATGCCGTCGGCGCCGGCCCGCTTCATGCAGACCAGGGCCTCCAGTACGCAGGCCTTCTCGTTGATCCAGCCGTTCTGACCCGCCGCCTTGAGCATGGCGTATTCACCGCTCACGTGATAGGCGAAGGTGGGCACGCCAAAGGTTTCCTTCACCCGGCGCACGATGTCCAAATAGGGCATGCCGGGCTTGATCATCACCATGTCGGCCCCTTCCTCAAGATCCATGGCCACTTCATGCAGGGCCTCGTCGGAGTTGTGGGGGTCCATCTGGTAGGTGTACTTGTTGCCGGCACCCAGGTTGGCGGCCGAGCCCACGGCATCACGGAAGGGACCGTAGAAGCTGGAGGCGTACTTGGCGGAATAGGCCAGGATGCGGGTATGAATGTGACCGCCTTCCTCCAGCACTTCGCGGATGGCGCCGATTCGGCCGTCCATCATGTCGGAAGGGGCCACCACGTCGGCGCCGGCCTCGGCATGGGACAGGGCCTGCTGGGTCAGCACGTCCACGGTTTCGTCATTGAGCACGTAGCCGGTTTCGTCGATGAGTCCATCCTGGCCGTGGGTGGTGAAGGGATCCAGGGCCACGTCGGTGATCACGCCCATTTCCGGCACGGCATCCTTGATGGCGCGCACGGCATTCTGGGCCAGGCCATTGGGATTGTAGGCCTCGGCCGCGTCCTCGCTCTTCTTCTCCATGGGGACCACGGGGAACAGGGCCATGGCGGGAATGCCCATCCGGGCACAGACACGGGCCTCCTCCACCAGCAGGTCGATGGACAGACGCTCCACCCCGGGCATGGAGGGTACCGCCTCCCGCTCACCCTTGCCTTCGAGCACGAAGACCGGATAGATGAAGTCATCCGGGGTCAGCCGGTTCTCGCGCATGAGGCGGCGGGAGAAGTCGTCGCGCCGCATGCGACGGGGACGAACCAGGGGATAGTAACCTTTGAACTGGGACATTGAGATCGCTCCACGCTGTGATCGGAGGCTGGATGAATTAACCGCACACAGGATAGCGGATTCATCCCCGCCGGGCACGGCCCCGCGGGCACCTGCCGGGCCCGTAGTGCGGGCAAGACAAAGTGGCTATGCTATGGGTCATGAAAAACACATCCCTTGATACCGTCGTCATCGATACCGGCGCCTCGCCCCGTTCCTGCGTCATCTGGCTGCATGGCCTGGGGGCCGACGGCCACGACTTCGAACCCATCGTGCCGGAGCTTGCCCTGCCGCCGGATGCGCCGGTGCGCTTCCTCTTCCCCCATGCCCCTGTGCGGCGGGTGACCATCAACAATCACATGCCCATGCGGGCCTGGTATGACTTTCTCAGCCTGGACCCGGGCCGGGGTGAGGATCATGCCCAGGTGGCCGAGGCGGTCTCCCTGATCCAGGCCATGGTGGAAACGGCCCGCCAGGACCATGACCGGGTGCTGCTGGGGGGCTTTTCCCAGGGTGGGGCGGTGGCCCTGCTGGCGGGGCTGTCGGAAGGCCCGGCGGTGGACGGCATCTTTGCCCTGTCCACCTACATGCCCGATGCGGATCAGGCCGGGGTGGGGCTGTCCCGGCGCGCCCGGGGGATGCCCGTGTTCATGGGCCATGGCAGCCTTGACCCGGTGATCCCGGTGGATTTCGGTCGCCATACCTCCAAACTGCTCGGTAGCCTCGGAGCCGTGGTGCAATGGCATGAATACCCCATGCCCCACAGTGTCTGCGCCGACGAGATCCGGGATCTGAGCGGCTGGTTCGGCACGCTGCTGGCATAAGCCGCCTCAGTCATCGTTCGCCTCGGGGGACCGGGGCACCGGCAGGGTGAAAATGAAACGGCTGCCCTGATCGGGCTCGGTCTCCACCCAGATCCGCCCCCCCAGTCGCTGCACGATGTTCTTGCAGATGGCCAGACCCAGGCCGGTGCCCTCCGGCTTGTCGGTGAGGGCATCGCCCACCTGACGGAACTTCTCGAACAGGGTGGGCAGGGCCTCCGCCGGGATCCCCGGGCCATTGTCCTCCACCTCCACCCGCACCCCCCCGTCCCGGGCCGGGCGCAGGCGCAGCACCACCCGTCCGGTTTGCGGTGGCGTGAATTTCACCGCATTGGAGAGCAGGTTGATGACCACCTGCATCAGCCGGTCCCGATCCGTGGGCAGCCAGACCGGCTGTTCCGGCAGTTCCAGGGCCAGGTCCACCCCCTTGTCCCGGAACAGCTGGCCCGTGGTGGTGGCGGCTTCGGTCAGGATCTCCACCAGATCCAGCCGGCGGATGTACCAGCGCATGGCTCCGGACTCCAGCTTGGCCAGGTCCAGCACCTGGTTGATCAGCCGGGTCAGACGCTCGCTTTCGCTGATGATGATGCCCAGAAACTCCTGGCGCTTTGCCGTCTCCAGATCCGGATGATCATGCAGGATCTCGGTGAAGGAGCGGATGGAGGTCAGCGGGGTACGCAGTTCGTGGGTGACGGTGGAGATGAAGTCATCCTTCATGCGGTCCAGCTGCTGCAACTGGGCATTGGCGGCCCGCAGTTCGGCGGTGGCCGCCTCCAGCTCCCGGGACTTGGCCTCCAGTTGCTGGCTGTAGGTGATCACCTGGCTGGCCTCGTCGAGGATTTCCATCACTTCCTCCAGGCTGACCACGTCCCCCTTGGCCACATTGGAAACCATGACCCGGGCCGAGGCGGTGCCGATGGAACCGGCCAACAGGCGCTCGCACATGAGGATCAGCTCGCCGTCCGCCTCGCGCATGCGGCGAAAATCCAGTCCACGGGCACGGGCATACTGATGAAAGGCCCGTACTGCCCGCTCCTCCCCGACGAACCGCTTGAGCAGGTCCAGCAGATCGCGCACGGTGGCGGTACCGCGCCAGAATCGGGAGCTGCCGTAGCGATCGGCGGAGAGCCGGAACACATCCACGAACAGGTTGGCCTGGATACGTTCCATGGTGCTCTGACGGGTGAGCAGGGAGACGGTCACATAAGCCCCCACGTTCACCAGCATGGACCAGATCAGGGAATGGGTGATCGGGTCCAGCCCCTCCAGCCCGAACAGGGCATAGGGCTTGAGCAGGGCGATCCCCATCAGCCCCTGTTCGACAAAACCCATGGACAGCCAGCCCGACTGGGCAAAGGCCGGCAGCAACAGGGTATAGAGCCAGACGGCAAATCCCGCCGCCAGACCTGCCAAAGCCCCCTTCTGGGTGGCACCCTTCCAGAAGATGCCGCCGATGAGGGCCGGTGCGAACTGGGCCACGGCGCAGAAGGACACCAGCCCCATCCCCACCAGGGCCACCATGTCTCCGGTGATCCTGACATAGCCGTAGCCCAGCAGGATGCCCACCAGGATGCCCCAGCGCCGCAGGTGCAGCAGCAGGCGGGTGAGGTCCTTGCGCTGCTGCAACCGCAGCCAGCGGATGCGCAGCAATACCGGCATCACCAGATCGTTGCAGAGCATGGTGGCCAGGGCCACGGTTTCGACGATGATCATGGCCGTGGCGGCGGACAGCCCGCCCAGAAAGACCATCAGCGCCAGCCACTGCAGGTCCTGGGACAGGGGCAGGGCCAGAACGAAACTGTCCGGGTGGATCTCCCCATGGCCGAACATCAGCACCCCGGCAAAGGCGATGGGCAACACGAACAGGTTGATCAGGAACAGATACAGAGGGAACAGCCAGGCGGCCTTGCTCACGTGACGCTCGTCCACGTTCTCCACCACCGCCACCTGGAACTGCCGCGGCAGGACCAGGATCACCACCATGGACAGGAGGATCAGGGCCACCCAATTACCGTAGTCCGCCAGTTCCCCGACCCGGAACAGCTCGGCCAGATCCGGGTGCCGGGCCGCCTGGTCGAACAGATCCGCCGGTCCCCCGAAGATCACGAAGGTGATCACAAGGCCGGCGGCCAGGAAGGCCACCAGCTTGACGATGGACTCGAACGCGATGGCCGCCACCATGCCCTGGTGATGTTCGGCGGTGTCGATGTGACGGGTACCGAAGAGGATGGCGAACAGGGCCAGGATCAGCGCCACATAGAAGGCGGTATCCATGTAGAACGGCACACTGTGCATCAGATCCTGGGCCGTCACCTCGGGGTACATGACCATCACGGTGAAGGTGTCGGAAACTGCCTTGAGTTGTAAAGCGATGTAGGGGATCAGCCCCACCAGGGCGATGACGGTGACCAGCCCCCCCAACAGGGGGCTCTTGCCGTAGCGGGAGGCCACGAAATCCGCGATGGACGTGATGCGATTGACCTTGGAAATACGCACCATCTTGCGCAGGACGATCCACCAGACCGCCGCCATGAGGGTGGGCCCCAGATAGATGGGCAGATAGTGGATGCCCCCCTGGGCCGCCAGGCCCACGCTGCCGTAGAAGGTCCATGAGGTGCAGTACACCGCGATGGACAGGGCGTAGACATAGGGGTTGTTGATGACGCTGCGGCCCTGGTCCGCCCGGCGGTCCCCCCAGTAGGCAATGCCGAACAGGATCAGCAGATAGCCCAGGGAGACGCCGATGACCAGGCCCATGCTCACCGGTGCTCATCCTCCCGTCCCGCGGCCGGGTCATCCGGCCCGTCCCCGTCGGGGTTGCGAACCACGATCAGCAACACCACCAGGATCACGGTCAGCCAGGCCAGGTAGAGATACAGGAACAGGACCGGGATCCCCAGCAAGGTGGTGGGTACATCGAACACCGCCAGCAAGGGGGGAAAGAACAAGGCCAGTCCCAGCAGGAAGGCCGCCACGTATCGCTCCCGGGCGCCGCTGGGCGGGGCCATCCGCAGGCCCCGGTCACCCTGGGTATCCTCCGGTGGGAGCGACGGCTTCATGGCGTCACGCCCCCACGGCCGACCCGTTCCCGCCCTGATGGGTCAGGGTATGTTCACGCTGACGCAACTGGGCCGCCATGTTGGAAGAGCGCATGACCTCGCCGAAGGTCTTGAATCCCTGTGCCTGCAGACGCTCGATCAGACGCACCAGCAGCTCCGCGGTGGCGACGGCATCCCCCAGGGCGGTATGACGCCCCGAGATCTGGATGCCGTAGCGCTCCAGCAGGGCATCCAGGGAGTGATCTTCCTCCTCGTCCTCCACCATCACCGACAGCAACAGGGTATCCAGTACCGGATTGGGGAAGCTGATGCCGCACCGGGCTTCCTTCATGCTGATGAACTTCATGTCGAAGGCCGCATTGTGGGCCACCATCACCGCATCGCCCACGAAGGCCTTGAACAGGGGCAGCACTTCGGTGACGGGCGGCTTGTCCCGTACCTGGTCATCGGTGATGCCGTGGAAGCGGATGGACGCGGCCGGAATGGAAAAGCCCGGGTTGATCAGGCGCTCGAAGGTCTCGCCGGTGAGCACCCGACCCTTGACCACGCGCACGCCGGCGATGGAAATGATCTCGTCGCCTCCCACCGGGTCCAGACCCGTCATCTCGCAGTCGAAGACCACGAAGGTCAGATCCTCCAGCAGGACATCGGCCAGCTCCGGGGTGCCTTCGTGCTCGCGCATGATGCCGAAATCGTAGAATTCGGGCCGTGGCGGCAAGCGCTCGCCCTCGGGCAGGAACTGGGGCCGCTTGGGTACGATCAGGGGCAGTCGCAACAGCGCCTCGCCGGGCAGCCCCGCCTGCTGGCTCCACAATTCGATGCCGTGACGGTCCAGCACGTCGCGCACGGTACGGTGGCCCAGTTCCTCACCACAGGAGATGTCCAACCACTGGTCCAGCTGCTTGGCCGGCACCACCTGTCCCTTCCAGGAAAGATCCAGATAGATGCGTCGATCCCCGAGCAGGGTTTCCACATGGAAGGTATCGGCACCGGAAAAGGCGTGCAATTCCCGCAGCAGGCACTCCATTACACGTACCAGGGAGAGACTGTCCCCCTGCACCCACAGGGGCTGGCCCACGGGCACCAGGCGCAGATTCGGCAGATCCTCCAGACGCCGGGCCACACAGCTGATCAGGTCGGAGCTGAAGATGTCGGACATGGGCCAGCGGCCCAGGGCATGGCCCCGGAAGATGGCGGCCAGCTCTTCCAGGCGCCGGCTGAGCTGCTCGCTTTCGGTGCGCATCACATGCTCGAATCGGCGCCGGACCTCGGTGGCCATCTCCGGATGGGCATCGACGGTCTCGGCCGCCGCCCGCAAATTGCCCACGGCACCACGCAGCTCCATGGTCAGGGCACGGCGGATGGCATCCACGTGGGTCAGGGTCTCCACGTCGGCGGAGATATCCACCAGGGTGATCAGATAGGCGCTGGTCTCCCCGCGCGGATCCAGGATCAGGGCCATGCGCCCCTGCAGGATGCGGGTGGACTCGGCATTGGTGCAGACAAAGGATTCGGACAGTTCCGCCTGGGACTCGCCCCGGGTGCAGCGGCGCCATTCCAGGCGATCCAGGGTATGCATCACCGGTGCCTTCGAGATGACATCGAACAGGGGCCGGCCCAGACCAACCCGCTCGGGTTCGTTGAGAATGGTGATGGCCGATTGGTTATAGAGCAGCATCTGGTGATTGCGGTTGCACACCAGCACCCCCTCCGTGAGACCCTGAAGGATGACCTCCAGCCAGGTCTTCTGCTCATTGATCTGCGCCGTGGCGGAGGCCATGGCACTGCGGATCTCCCGGCGGGAGGCGCGCAGGGCCACCGCCATGGCGCCGACACTGTCCGGCAAGCTCCCCATGGCATGACGGGCAGGCAGGCTGATCTCGGCATCGGCGGACCGGGATTCCAGCAGGGCGCGGACATCCCGACTCAACACTCGCGCCGGACGAAACACCAGACGCCGCAGGGCAAACCATGTCAGGTAGATGGGGGCCACAAAGATCAGTGCCGCCAGCAAAGGCAGCCCGAACCACTGGGTCGGCAACTCCCCCTGAGTCAGGACATCAAAATTGGCCACCACCACCATGCCCAGATAGGCAAAGAGGACCTGGGACCAGAGGAGCAGTGCAACCAGTGTGCGCTTGTCCACGGAGAGGCGGCCTAGCTTTCTGCGTCCGGCATGTAGGCGCGCACCCGTTCCACCACCTCACGGGTGGAAAAGGGCTTGGTGATGTAGTCGTCCGCCCCCATGGCCAGCCCCTTCTCTTTCTCGATCTGCCGCCCCTTGGCGGTGAGCATCAGGATACGGACATCCTTCCACGCCGGATTGGCGCGGATGGTCTGGCAGACATCATAACCGTCCCGCTTGGGCAGCATGACGTCCAGCAGGATCACATGGGGGGGGGCCTGGCGCACGGCTTCCAGCGCGCTTTCGCCGTCACGGGCGACGCGCACGTCGAAACCGGCTTCCTTCATCAGGAATTCCAATGAGAGGACGATATTGGGTTCATCGTCCACCACCAGTACGGATTGGGGCGCCATCTCATCCTCCTAATTATCCTTCTTGAAACCGGCACGGACGGCCTGCTTCAATACCTTTTTAACCTATGGCTATAAGCTCAAAATAGCACAGGCAACCGATAGCGTCATGACGCAAGCGCGTCATGCCCCTTCACCGGGGGCATGACGAAAACCGGACAGGGAATATCGCCGGGGAGATCAGGCCTCGGTCAGACGCTCCCGGGCCGCGGCGATACGCAGCCGGACCTGACGGGGGGCGGTACCACCATGCAGATCCCGGGCCGCCAGGGAACCCTCCAGGGTCAGCACATCGTGCACATCGGCCTCGATGATATCGGAAAAGCCCTTGAGCTCATCCACGGACATGTCGGCCAGATCGCGGCCGGTCTCAACACCCAGGCGCACGGCCCGGCCCACCACCTCATGGGCGTCACGGAACGGCATGCCCTTGCGGACCAGATAATCGGCAAGATCGGTGGCGGTGGCAAACCCGCGTCGAGTGGCGGCGCGCATGATATCGGCCCGCACCTGGATATGAGGCACCATGTCGGCAAAGGCCCGCAGGCTGCCGGCCAGGGTGTCGATGGTGTCGAACAGGGGTTCCTTGTCTTCCTGGTTGTCCTTGTTGTAGGCCAGCGGCTGGGCCTTCATCAGGGTCAGTAGGGCGATGAGGTTGCCGTTCACCCTGCCGCTCTTGCCCCGTACCAGTTCGGGTACGTCGGGATTCTTCTTCTGCGGCATGATGGAAGAGCCGGTGCAGAACCGGTCCGGCAGATCGACGAAGCCAAACTGGGCGCTGGCCCAGAGGATCAGCTCCTCGGAGAAGCGGGACAGGTGGGTCATGATCAGGGCGCCGGCGGCACAGAACTCGATGGCGAAATCCCGATCGCTGACCGCATCCAGGGAGTTGTCCGTCACCCGGTCGAAACCCAGCAGTTCGGCGGTGTAGTGGCGATCCAGGGGATAGGGGGTGCCGGCCAGGGCGGCGGAACCCAGGGGCAGGACATTGACCCGGCGGCGGCAATCCACCAGGCGGTCGTGATCCCGCTCCAGCATCTCGAACCAGGCCATCATGTGATGGCCGAAGGTCACCGGCTGGGCGGTCTGCAAATGGGTGAAGCCGGGCATGACCGTCTCTGCCTCGCGCTCCGCCAGATCCAGCAGTCCGCGCTGCAGACGCCGGATTTCCGTCAGCAGATGATCAATGGCCTCGCGCAGGTAGAGGCGGATGTCCGTGGCCACCTGGTCATTGCGGGAACGGCCCGTGTGCAGCTTCTTGCCCACGTCACCGATACGCTCGATGAGCCGGGCCTCCACATTCATGTGGACGTCCTCCAGGCTCACGGACCATTCGAACTCCCCTCGCTCCACCTGAGCCAGGATGTCCTCCAGGCCGGCGACGATGCGCCCGCATTCATCTTCCGTCAGCACCCCGACCCTGGCCAGCATGCGGGCATGGGCGCAGGATCCCTGGATGTCATGCCGGTAGAGGCGGCGGTCGAACTCCACCGAGGCAGTGAACGCCTCCACGAAGCTGTCGGTGGGCTCCGAGAAGCGGCCGCCCCAGAGTTTGTCTTGTGATGCCTTGGCGTTCATAGAAGGTGCAGATCTCCGGATAACTGGCAAGGAGTATACCATTGAGATACTGTAGGGGATGCAATGGCCCTCGCGCGGGACCCGGGGCCAGGGAACCCTTATTCATCCACCCCCATGCACGGCAGCAGACCGCGATCATCATGAGGCCCAGGCATTCATCAACCCCTGCAGAGGAGTCGGGAACCGCGTCCGGATTCCTGCCCAATTTCTGCGAGAGCCGCACCGTGTTCGTGGTCGTGCTCATGGGGCAGCTGCTGGCCTTCCTGCTGACCCTCTCCTCCGGCGGTAGCCGTCATGGATTCTGGGTCAATCTGGCACTGATTTCCCTGTTCGTGCAGTGGGTCGCCCTGGGGACGGTGCTGGTCCTGTGCGCAACCCGGAGCCTGCTGGAACGCCTGAGCGCCTTGCAGGCCGCCGCCGCGGCCTGGCTGATCACCCTGACCATCACCCTGGCACTCTCCCTGCTGTCACTGTGGACCGGTCGCCACCTGGACTGGAACCTGCTTGAGGGTGGCCTTTCGATCGGCGAATTCCTCACCCGTACCCTGGCCATCAGCGCCATTGTCAGCGCCGTGGCGCTACGCTACCTCTACGTACAGAAGCAGTGGAAGGCCAATGTGGAGTCCGAAGCCCGCTCACGGGTACAGGCGTTGCAGGCACGGATTCGGCCTCATTTCCTGTTCAACAGCATGAATACCATCGCCAGCCTCACACGGACACGCCCCGAGGTGGCCGAAGCCACCGTAATGGACCTGGCCGACCTGTTCCGGGCCACCCTGTCCAGCAAGGACATGGTCAGCCTCCAGGATGAAGTAAAGCTCTCTCAGAACTACCTGCGCATCGAGGCCCTGCGCCTGGGAGACCGCCTCCAGGTGGACTGGCATGTGGCACCCTCGGTGGCCATGGACTATCCCGTTCCCAGCCTGAGCCTGCAACCCCTGCTGGAAAATGCCATTTACCACGGCATCGAGCCGCTGACCGAAGGCGGCTGCGTGCGCGTGGAGATCCGCCAACAGGGAGAACGGCTGGACATCACCATCGAAAATCCCATGCCTTCGGAACAGGAGCGGCGCCGGCGACCCGGAAACCGGTTTGCCCAGGAAAGCATCCGCCAACGCCTGGACCTGGCCTATCAGGGCAAGGCACGCATGGAGACCCTCCAGGCCTCGGACCATTATCGAGTGGATCTCTCGCTGCCAAGGAGATTGCCATGAAGGTCATGATCGTGGATGACGAACTGCCGGCACGGGAACGGCTGAGTTCATTGCTGGAAGACATGGACGAATACCAGATGGTTGCCGCCGCATCCAACGGCGTACAGGCAGTGTGGCTGGCCCAGGAACTGGAGCCGGACATCATCCTCATGGACATCCGCATGCCGGGCATGGATGGCCTGGAGGCCGCGCGACACATCGCCGGCATGGACACACCCCCGGCAGTGATCTTCGTCACCGCCTATGAGGAGCATGCCTTCGAGGCCTTTGAAACCCACGCCGTGGGCTATCTGCTCAAGCCGGTACGCCGGGAGCGCCTGCAGGAGGCCCTGGAGCAGGCCGGCCGGCCCAACCGGGCCCAGCTCGGCGCGCTCCACGAACCCGCCACCCAGACCGGCACCGCCCGCAGCCATATCTGTGCCCGGGTCCGGGGCAACCTGGAATTGATTCCCGTGGACTCGGTGCACTATTTTCAGGCAGACCAGAAATACGTCACCGTCCGCCATGACGGCGGCGAAGTGCTGATCGAAGAACCCCTCAAGGCCCTGGAAGAAGAGTTTACCGGCAGCTTCCTGCGCATTCACCGCAACGCCCTGGTTGCCAAGGCCCGATTCTGTGGCATGGAAAAGAACAGCCAGGGCGGCTTCGAAGTGGTTCTCAAAGGGTCGCGGGAACGACTGGAAGTCAGTCGTCGCCACGTGGCCGAGGTACGCCGCTTCCTGAAGTGTCTTTAGCGGCAAAGGGTCTGCCGGGACAGGATTCCGGCATGCGCGGCAGCAAAGAATAGCGGCCCGGGTCAATGAAAGTTGACACAGGCACCTCTGCCGTGTGTGTTGAAAGGCAGACATAATGTATGGTTGCGTTGTACGATACCGCGAACCATTTGAACGGCCACATTTTCACGAGCTTCAAACCCGAAGATGCCAAAAACCGAACTCAAGATCGCCACCCGGAAAAGCCCTCTCGCCCTCTGGCAGGCCGAGGAAGTGGCCGCCCGGGTCACGAAACTGTTTCCCGAGGTCAAGGTGACCCTTGTGAAGCTGTCCACCCAGGGTGACCGCATCCTGGATACCCCGCTGGCGAAAGTGGGCGGCAAGGGACTCTTCGTCAAGGAACTGGAAACCGCCATGCTGCAGGGCGAGGCGGACATCGCCGTGCATTCCATGAAGGATGTGCCCATGGAACTGCCCGAGGGCCTGGAGCTGCCGGTGATCATGGACCGGGAAGATCCCTGCGATGCCTTCGTCTCCAACAAGTACAAGTCGCTGGAAGAGCTGCCCGAAGGTGCCCGCGTCGGTACCTCCAGCCTGCGGCGCCAGTGCCAGATCCGCGCCCGCTTCCCCAGCTTCAAGGTGCTGGACCTGCGCGGCAACGTGAACTCCCGCCTGGCCAAGCTGGATGCCGGTGACTATGACGCGATCATCCTCGCCGCCGCCGGCCTCAAGCGTCTGGGCTTCGAAGACCGCATCACCGCCATCCTCACCCCGGAAGAGAGCTTGCCGGCCATCGGTCAGGGCGCCATCGGCATCGAATGCCGCAGCAATGATCCCGAGGTCATGGAGCTGATCGCCCCGTTGAACGACCCGGACACCCACCTGCGGGTGATCACGGAGCGTGCCTTCAACCGCCGTCTCAACGGCGGTTGCCAGGTACCCATCGGCGGCTATGCCGTGCTGGGGGATGACGGCCTGATCCACATGCGCGGCCTGGTGGGTGAGCCGGACGGTTCCATGGTCTATAGTGGCGCCCTCAACGGCCCCCATGATCAGGCCGAGGCCCTGGGCATTGCGCTGGCGGAGCAGTTGCTGCGCGAGGGCGCCGACAGGATCCTGAACGACCTGGGACTGGCACCCGAGGCACCGCCGACCCAAGACGACCAACGGTCATGACATTCACGGCGCCCGCGGACATGACCCCTGCGACATCGGACATGCCTCTGCAGGGCGTCACCGTCATGGTGACCCGGCCCGCCCACCAGGCGGAGCCGTTCTGTCGCATGGTGGAAGCCGCCGGAGGGCGGGCATTGCGCTTTCCCGTGCTCGCCATTATGGACCCTGGTGACGCGGGCGCACTGAATGCCCTGATTGACCGACTGGACGAATTCCATGTGGCGGTGTTTGTCAGCCCGAACGCCGTCGCCCGGACCATGAACCTGATCCATGCGCGGCGAAGCCTGCCCGAAGGCCTGAAGCTGGCCACGGTAGGGATCAAGTCGGCCAAGGCGCTGGAACGCTTCGGGCACCGGGTGCATATCTGCCCGCCCAGCCGGTTTGACAGCGAAGCCCTGCTGGAAGAACCGGAACTGCAGGATGTCCAGGGCAAGAATGTCGTGATCTTTCGCGGCGACGGGGGCCGTGAATTGCTAGGTGCTACACTCACTGCTCGGGGCGCGAGGGTGACCTTTGCCGAGACCTACCGACGGGGCATGCCGGATGCGGATACCGGTCAGCTCCTGCGTCAGTGGTCCCGGGGAGACATCCACGTGATTACGATTACCAGCGCCGAGGGGCTGCGCAACCTGTACGAGATGGTCGGTCAGGCAGGGCGGCTCTGGCTTCGCAACACCCCCCTGGTGGTGGGCTGCGAACGCATGCTGGACACGGTCCGGGAGATGGGCTTCACGGAATCCCCAGTGGTGGCCGACGATCCCAGCGATGAATCCATGCTGGTGGCCGTGCAGAAATGGGCTGAAAAGAGGAAGCAAACTCATGAGTAGATCTAGATCCAAAGACAGGGCCAGAGGCAAGAACAAGCCACAGGCAACCGGTGCCGGTGCACCGGACGAGTTGAAGGAAACATCTTCCAGCAGGGGGCGGCCACTGACCGGTACCGTTGTGAGCGCTGCCTCCGGCAACGACAATGCTGCATTCAACGCCGACGCCAAGGATCGCGATCCGATCGAAGGCAGCGTTCGCAGCGTATCCACTTCTGAGCAACCGGCGGGAGCGGCCGGCGCCTCCGGGTCTAACCAGCCCGATTCAGGCAAGCCCGAATCTCCCGCACCCGAGACAGCCGCGGCCGGGGGCAGTACGTCCGATGCACCCAAGGCCGGGGCCGACCCATCCCAAACCCCAAAGCCCGAGGCATCAAAACCCGTGGACAACAAACCAGAAACTCCGAAGACCGACTCGCCAAAAGCCGGGTCTGAAAAATCCGAACCGGTAAAGACCACTGCCGGTGCCGCCAAGACCGAACCGCCGAAGACCAGTGCTTCCGGCGCCGCCAAGCCGGCGACCGCACCTGGTTCCACCGGTGGCGGTCGCGTCCCGCCGACCCCGCCGGCTTCCGGTGGCAACGGCGGCGGCCGCAGCAGCAAGATGCCGCTGATCGTCGGTGGCGTGGCTCTGGTGCTGGCCCTGGGTATCGGCATGAACGCCGCGTCCAACGCCAACAAGGCCCAGGACATGGTCAATGCCACCAATGACCGCCTGAGCACCGCCCTGCGCGAACTCAATCAGATGCAGGAACGCACCCAGGCCCTGCCGGACACCATCAGCCGTCTGGAAAGGGAAGTGCGCAACGAACTGGCCCAGGCCCTGGAAAAGGCCCGTAACGATGTGGCCGGCATTGAGCAGCGCCAGGCCCGTCGCCTGGAAACCCTGGAGGAAGGCCTGACCGCCCTGCAGGATGACTCCGCACGTCCCCATCGTGAATGGCAGGTGGCCGAAGTGCGTTACCTGATGCGCATCGCCGATCACCGCCTGAGCCTGATGGATGATGCACAGGGTGCCCTGGCTGCGCTGAATGCCGCCGACGAAATGCTCAAGGCCATCGGCGATCCGCGTTTCGGTGAAGTGCGCGACGCCATCGCCCTCGAGAAGCAGGCCCTGGAAAACTATGACGGTACCCAGGTGAGCCAGCTGGTCGCCGAGCTGGAGCAGATCACCGCCGAGCTCAGGCCCATGCCGTTGAAGATGCCCGAGGCCGAAAACGGCGCCGCCCGCCTGCTGATGGTCAACGGCGAGCCCGCCGAAGACGCCGCCTGGTGGGAGCGTGCCTACTTCCAGGTCATGAACGAACTGAACCAGCACGTCACCGTGCGCCGTCACGCTCAGCCCGTTCGCTCCATGCCGGATGCCGATGCTGAACTGTTCATGCGTCAGTTACTGGCCCTGCGCATCGAGTCCGCCCGTCTGGCCGCCCTGCGTCTGGATGCCGAGGACTACCGCGCCAACCTGAAGGGTGCCCAGGAGCTGCTGGTGGAGTACTTCGCCTCCGAGCCGGTCGCACCCTTGCTGAAGCGTCTGCAGGACCTGGAACAGCGGGAACTGCGCGCCGAACGGCCCGATATCAGTGGCTCTCTTGAGAAGCTCAGCGGGCTGGAGGGGTAAGCAATGAAATCTCTGATCGTCATTTTTCTGGTTCTGATCGTATCTGCCGTGGCCACCCTCATGTTCATGGAGGAGCCCGGTTATGTCCTGTTCGCCTACGCTGACATGAGCGTGCAGACCACCATGGCCTTCTTCATCATCGCCCTGGTGGTCATGCTGGCCGTGGTTTATGGCCTGATCCGCTTCCTGGTGGGCGTTTTCGGCCTGCCCGGTCGCATGAGCGAGAAGCGGCAACAGAAGAAGGCCGTGGCCTGTCAGCGAGGTCTGGCCCTGGGCCTGGCCGAGATGACCGAAGGTCGCTACGCCAAGGCTGAAAAGCTGCTGGTACAGTCCGCCAAGCGCGGTGACTCCCCCATGCTGAACTATCTGTACGCCGCCCGCGCGGCCCAGATGCAAGGGGCTTACGACCGTCGTGACGAGTACCTGCGTCAGGCTTCCCAGTCCGGCAGCAACACCGAAGTGGCCGTGGGTCTGACCCAGGCCGAACTGCAGATCGCCCACGGCGAGCACGCTCAGGCCATCAGCACCCTGCGTCACCTGAACGATGTGGCCCCCGGCAATCCGCAGCTGCTGCGCCTGAAGGCCCGTCTGTATCAGGAAGTGAACGACAGCGAGTCCCTGATGGCGCTGATGCCCGATCTGCGCAAGGCTCGCGCCTTCGACAACCCGACCCTGGACAAGCTGGAAGCCGATGCCTTCGGCGCTCAGGCCCAGGACATCGCCGCCGCCAACGAGCTGGGCAAGCTGGAAGGCATCTGGGTGAACCTGCCCAAGGTCTCCCGCAACAACCCCGGCATGGTCGCCGCCTATGCCCAGGCCCTGTCGGCCATGAATGAAGCCGACCGCGCCGAGGCCGTCCTGCGTGCCGCCATCAAGCAGCACTGGGACGAGAACCTGGTGCGCCTGTACGGCAAGCTGGCAGTGAACGACGTCAGCCGTGCCATCGGTTATGCCGAAGGCTGGCTGCGTGACCACCGCCGTGATGCCGTGCTGCTGCTTACCCTGGGCCGTCTGTGCAAGCAGGCCAAGGTGTGGGGCAAGGCCCGCGGCTATCTGGAGTCCAGCATCAGCGCCAAGGCCAGCCCGGAAGCCTATCGGGAACTGGGCGAACTGCTGGATCAGGTAGGTGAAGAAAAGCTGGCTCAGGACGCCTATCGCAAGGGCCTGCAGCTGGCCGTGGACGGCGCCGAAGCGGATGCCGCTCCGGTGGCGGTCGCCCAGCCCGCCAAGAAGGGCAAGAAGGCCGCCAAGGGTGGTACCGTCGCCCTGCCGAGCCTGAGCTCCGGCACCGCCTGAGACATCAGGCATCCCCGGTAACCCGTCCCTGAAGAAGAGGCGGGCTCCGGTTCAGGCAGTCTCAAAGGGCCGCCGGGATCCTCCCGGCGGCCCTTTTGTTTACCTGTCTGACCGGGCAACCGGGCCACAAACATGGATTTCCGGGACCGATTGCTATTTACTAGAAAACAGCCCCTTCTGCCGACAGGAACAAAAATGATGAAACCAGTACTGATCATGGGCTGCGGGTATGTGGGTGAACGGGTTGCCCACCGACTCAACCATTCCGGCCGCCGGGTCACCGCCGTGGTGAGGAACCCGGATCGCGCGGAATATCTCCGATCACAGGGGATCGAGGCTCTGCTGGCGGATCTGGATACCGGCGAGGGTCTTGAGGCGCTGCCACTGGCGGGCGCACTGGTTCTGCACAGCGTCCCACCGCCCAATGAAGGCACAGAGGACCCCCGCACGGGCACTTTCGTGGAGCTGTGCCGACGCCTGCCGCCGGACAACATCGTCTACATCAGCACCACCGGTGTCTACGGCGACCAGGCGGGCGGGCAGGTGGACGAACTGACCGAGCCCACCCCTCAGACGGATCGGGGCCAACGGCGTCTGGATGCAGAGCGGCGGCTGACGGCACTGATGCAGGAAACCGGGATTTCGGTGGTGATCCTGCGCGCGCCCGGCATCTACGGCCCCGGTCGCCTGCCGATCGACCGCATCCTCAAAGGTGAACCGGTCATCTGTCCGGAAGAGGCCAGCCCGGGCAACCGCATCCATGCGGATGATCTGGCCACCCTGTGCGTGGCCGCGCTGGATCATGGCGCAGCCGGCAAGGTCTATAACGTGGGTGACGGCGACCACCGCTCCATGACGGATTTCGTCCATGCCACTGCCGATGCCGCCGGCCTGGAACGCCCACCCTGTGTGACTTTCGCCGAAGCCGAGCAACTGATCCCTCCGGGCATGATGTCCTACCTGCGGGAATCCCGGGTCGTCCTGTGCGGCCGCGCGCCGGTGGAATTGGGCGTGGATCTGCTGTATCCACGCATGGAAGCGGGCATCAAGGCATCCCTGGAAGCCGAACAGACGGCGGAGGCCGCCGGCACGGCGGTACATCCGTATCGCATGAGCCGCAAGTCGCTGGGACACTAACCACGCATTGCCTCGACTTCCGGATGATGGCAGCATCCGGGACCTTCGAATCCAGACAACAAGAGAAATTGCCGTGATCAGGAAAAACCCCAGCGGACATCTCCCCAGGGTGGCCGAATCCGCCTTTGTCGATCCCACCGCCATCATCTGCGGCAAGGTGGTCATCGGCGAAAATGTCTTCATCGGACCCTATGCGGTGATCCGTGCCGATGAACTCAATGCCGAAGGCGACATGGAGCCCATCATCATCGGTGACAACTCCAACATCCAGGACGGGGTGGTGATCCATTCAAAATCCGGTGCCGCCGTCACCATCGGCGAAAACTCCTCCATTGCCCATCGTTCCATCATCCACGGCCCCTGTCACATTGCCAACCGGGTCTTCATCGGCTTCAACACCGTGCTGTTCAACTGCAAGGTGGGGGAGGGCTCAGTGATCCGGCACAACTCGGTGGTGGAAGACTGCGAAGTCCCACCGTCCTTCTACATCCCTTCCACCAGTAACATCCACTCCGAGACCGATCTGGCCCAGATCCAGCCGGTGACGCCGGAAGCCTCCAGCTTCTCCGAAGATGTGGCCCAGACCAATGTCCGACTGGTTCAGGGCTACAAGCAGATTCAGAACGAGTTGTGAGCCACCCAATGCCCGTGTCCCCGCCTGCAAGTGTCGTACTGCTGATTTCCAGGGGAGGGACCGGGGTCGAGGCCTCTCTCGGAGGGATCGAGTCGGCCATCCTGCAACAGGCGGGCGACCATCCCCCGCAGCTGCTCCGTTTCTCTCTCCCGGCGGGGCAGGGGGTTGATGCTCGGGAGGCCATGGCCCGGGTCCTGTCGGACCTGGCCATGGAGGGTCACGCATCCATCGGGGTGACGGGGCTTTTCGTTGTCCCCGGCCATGAATATCACGTCATGCGACGCACCCTCCGGGCCGCCTGCGAGGCGGTCCCCGGGATCCAGATTCGGATCAGTCCTGCACTGCTGTCCACTTGTGCCTCGCTGGAAGTGGTGGTCAAGGCCCTGCTGGAAGGATTGCCTACCGAAAGGATGCCCGGGGAAGCCGTCATTTTCGTGGGGCATGGACACCGCGCGGGACGTTGCGACCTGCATTACCAGGCGCTGGCCCACGGACTGAACCAGGTGGACCCCGATGTGCATCTGGCCTGCCTGGGCGGTGGTCTGTCCTTTACCGGTCTGAAGTCCCGGCTACTCTCACAAGGGTATCGACGGGCCTTTCTGCTGCCACTCATGATGTCCACCGCCGGCCACGCACGCCGCGACATGGCGGGTCCGGACCCGAACAGCTGGCAATCCCGGCTGGAGGCCGTGGGCATGAGCTGCACCCCCGTCTTCAAGGGATTGGGGGAATACGCCGGAATCGCTGCCTGGATCGCCGGACAGGCCCTGACAATACACAAGGATTCAGTCAGTTAGCCTGGGCAGATGCAAGATGCCGGCCATGCATCATCCACCAACCTGAGTGCGTCGCAGGCATCCGCCGCCCAGAGATCAGCACTGATGGCCATAGCCAGCGACGGTACGCGATTGATCAGCATGCCACCCACCAGAATCAGCGGATACGTCCCTGTGTGTTGCCGACGAATCTCTTCGGCCAGGTTGCGCACGGGCCAAAGATGCTGCGGCAAGGAGGCCGTCAACCCCAGCAGGTGCGGGTCAAAATCCTGGATCTGGCCCAGCAGGGATTCCAGCGGCACGTCCGCACCCAGGAACTGGACTGACCAGCCCGCCATTTCAAAGGCATCCGCAATCATCCGCAGGCCCAGAACATGCCGGTTGCCCGGAGGTGCGGCAAACAGGGCCCTCAGGCCATTCCGGGGGGAGGGGGCCTGCTTGAACAACAGTTGCGCCATCGCATCCTGTGCGGTCGTGGTGGCCAGGTGCTCCCTGGCCACGGAGAGCCGGTTGGCATGCCATTCACGGCCCACCTGATACAGGGCAGGCTGCAGTAACCGCTGCTCCGCCTCGGCCAGGCTATGGCCTTCGGCCAGGGCCGTCTCGATCAGGGTGCAGACGGTGAGCCGATCACCGCGAATCAATGCCTGCATTACCTGTCCGGCGGACGGATCCAGCGCGCTGTCCTCATCCCTGAATACCCTCTCGCTGTCCTCGCACAGAATGGCCTTGGCATGATCGAACAGGGCAGACATACGCTGTCTGTTCTCACCATGAAGATACCGTGACAGACAAAACCTCATCTCCTCCAGGGCGTGATGCACTACCTCAGCGGACAGACCGCGCCGCTCCAACAATGCGGATAACCAGCGCAGGCAGTCCTCCAGGGGTTCGAGAATGCCGAAGATCAGTGCCGGGCGGATGAATTCCAGCAGAAAAGTGAGTTCCTCGCGGCAACGATCGGAACCAAAAGCCCCGCCATCGGCGTAGACTTCAGGGAAGTGCGCCGTGATGCGATGACTTGAAAACCGGATGAGTTCTTCCCTGTGATGGTCAAATTGCTGCACGCCCTCCTCATCGAGCCTGAACCGACCACGCTGGATGCTGCATCCGGTACCTGTTCGAGACATGTCGGCCTTCAAGGGACACTCTCCTTTAGCGCAAGCTCATTTCCCCATATCCATATGCACATATAGCCCATATGCGCCGTATGGTATAGTATTTCTCACGGCCTTCGATCCACAAGCCCAACCGGGAATGGATCGGCCCGACTCACGCTTGATGACCGTCACATCCGACCCGGAACGGGGACATGGCCGAACACTATCTCAAACGGGAGCTTTACGAGCTTATCCGAGGCGACGCGCAAAGTTTCGATTTTTTGCAGCAGGCCACGCTCGACGGCATCTGGTTCTGGGATTTGGAACATCCGGAACATGAGTGGATGAGTGACCGCTTCTGGACCATGATGGGCTACGATCCGGCCGGCAAGCAGCCGTTGGCCAGTGAATGGCAGTCACTGGTTCACCCGGATGACATGAAGTCCGTCCAGCAGGCGCTGGAAAGACATTTCGCCGATCCCGCCTGTCCCTTTGACCAGGTCGTCCGCTATACCCATCGGAACGGTTCGACACTGTGGATCCGTTGCCGCGGCATGGTCGTCCGTGATGACCAGGGACGCCCCGTGCGCATGCTGGGGGCCCATACGGATATCACCCTGATCAAACAGATCCAGACAGCACTGGAGACCCGTACCCGGGATCTGGCCCGCATCGCCAGGGCCATGGACAATGCCCAGGAAGGCATCATCATTACCGATGCCCAGGCCAGGATTCTGTCGGTGAACCGGGCATTCACGCAGATTACCGGCTACACGGCCCAGGAAGCCGTCGGCAACAATCCCCGCATGCTCAAATCCGGCCGGCATGACGCAGATTTCTACCGCGCCATGTGGTGGGACATCATCCAAACGGGCACCTGGCAGGGAGAAATCAGGAATCGTCGCAAGAACGGTGAAGAGTACCCTCAATGGACCGCCATCAGTCGGGTGCCGGGGGAGGATGGCGAACATGACTATGTGGCGGTATTCAGCGATCTAACCGACAAAAAGCAGGCCGATGAACGCATCGCCTTTCTGGCCCATTATGACCCGCTGACAGGACTACCCAACCGCCATCTGCTGATGGATCGCCTCCACCAGGCCCTGGCTTATCATCAACGCCAAGGCCTCCATCTGGCCCTGATCACTCTGGACATCGATGATTTTGTCGCCATCAATGAACGACTGGGTCATCAGGCCGGCGATCAAATCCTGGGCCGTATTGCAAGGCGTCTGCAGGACGCATTGCGTGAGGCTGATACGGTTTCTCGCCTGGGCGGAGACGAGTTCGTGATCATCATCCACTCGCTTACGGATCCCGAGCAAATTCATGCCATCATCCGCAAACTCCACTCCGGCTTTGTCCAGCCCATGGACAGTGAGCATGGTGATATCAGCCTCACCGCCAGTATGGGTATCGCACTCTCACTTCCGGACGTTGATGCGGATACCCTGCTGCGTCACTCCCATCACGCCATGTTCCTGGCCAAGCAGAAAGGCCGAGGCGCCTTCCACATCTTCGATACGTCCCACGCCCGGATGATGGACGAACTGCGCGAGCAAAGGCAGCGCATCCATCAGGGCGTGAAACAAGGTGAATTTGTGCTCTTCTACCAGCCCAAAGTGGACCTCAGAAGTGGTTGCGTCAGGGGCGTGGAGGCACTGATCCGATGGCGTCATCCCGAACGGGGAATCTTGTCCCCGGCCGAATTTCTACCCCGGATCATCGGCACGGATCTGGAGTTTCAGGTGGGTGACTGGGTGTTGACCGAGGCATTACGCCAGATGAGTAGCTGGAAAATGAACGGCAGGAACATTGCCGTTAGCGTCAATGTCGCCGCGCCACACCTGCTTCAGCACGGATTTGCCAGCAAACTGGCCGACATGCTGCTCAACCATCCCCAACTGGCCCCGGGCGATCTGGAGATCGAGATTCTGGAAAGCGCCGCCGTCGAAGACTGGCAAATGGCGGCACTGGCAATGCAGGACTGCCGTACGCTGGGGGTCAGGTTCGCGCTGGACGATTTCGGTACCGGCTATTCCTCCCTGGTCCATCTGCGACGCCTGGCACTGGACACGCTCAAGATCGACAAGGGCTTCGTGGGTGACATGCTCGAAGATCCCGAGGATTTCAGCATCGTGGAAAGCGTCGTCAGTCTGGCCATTTCCTTTCAGTTGGAAGCGGTTGCCGAAGGCGTGGAAACGGAACGCCATGCCCGCGTACTGATGAAGATGGGGTGCCCGACGGTCCAGGGTTTTGGTATTGCACGCCCCATGGAAGCCGACCGGATCATCCCGTGGATCGAGGACTGGGAACAATCGGGCCTGTGGAAAGCACTGAAGCGTAAGTCCTGATAAGAACTTCCACCAGGCCGGAGGAGGCAAATGCCTCCTCCGGCAGAGTCGCGTAGTGGAGGAGGATTCACACCCTCCCGATAAAACGGGCTACATCCGTTCAGCCGCCATCTCCTGGACCTGCTGCAACATGGCCGGATCGCTCTGCAGGGTCATGGCCACCTGGTTGTACTCTTCCACGCTCATGCCTTCATCCTGCACGGCGGTGATCATTTCTTCCTGGGCTTCCTGCTGCAGGGCCTGGGCCTCGGCCTCGTCACTCACGTCTTCGAGCTTGCGGGCAAAATCATCCCGGATATGCTGCACTGACACAAAGGCATCCACGAAACGGTCCAGGGTATGCGGATCCACCGTGGCACCCTGCTGTTCCATTCCCGCCGGCGGCTGGGCGCCGAAATTGCCTTCCTGCTGCTGGGCCATGGCATGGGAACCGGCGCCGATAAGCAGGGCGGTGGTCAGGGCGATGGGCAGGCTGTGAAGGAAAGTGCGCTTCATGGGGCGTCTCCTTTTGGTTCGTTGAATGTCACGGTGACTTTTGCAGACATCGTGCCAACCATGGAGACATGCACCATGAAGATCATAACCATTTGATTTAATTTGATTAAAAATCGGATAGCCGGTGAGGCCCATGGCTTGTCCAGGTGAGTCATGATGACACATGGGCCAGTCTGCCACGTGCGCCAGGGACACAACGCTATTCGACTGTTCGCCGGCCGGTGACCATGAGACGTTGGCATCAGTGATCCTGGTCGTCGGATATCTCCTTGCCCATGGGTGCCTCTTCCGTTTCGCCCAGACGTCGATACAGGGTCCGGCGACCGATGCCGAGCACCCGGGCCGCCTGGCGCTTGTTGCCGTCCAGTCGCCGCAGCACCCAATGGATATACCGGGATTCCACCTCCGCCAGGGTCGGCATGGGTTCGTCATCGGACCACACCGCCGACAACACGCCGGTCTTGCCGGCATCCTCCCGGGCCGGATCCAGACGCTCCGGCAGATCGCGCACCTCGATGGTGTCGCCGCGGCAAAAGGTCACCGCCCTTTCCATCAGGTTGGTCAGCTCCCGCACATTGCCGGGAAAACCATGAAGCCGCAGACGACGCATGGCCTCGGGCGAGATACCACGGATATCACGGTCCATGGCGGTGCTGAAGCGGGCCAGCAGACGCGCCGCCAGACGGTCGATATCCTCGCCCCGCTCCCGCAGGGGAGGGACCTGCAGGCGAAAGGTTTCCAGGCGGTAGAACAGGTCCTCACGAAATTGCCGCGCCCGGATCATGGGCTCCAGATCCCGGTGAGTAGCGGCCACCACCCGCACATTGGCGTCGATTTCATGATTGCCACCCACGGGGCGGACCCGGCCATCCTGCAGCACGCGCAGCAGCTTTGCCTGCATGGCCATGGGCATCTCACCGATCTCGTCCAGCAACAGGGTGCCGCCGTGGGCTTCGGCAAACAACCCCCGTCGGGCTTCCCTGGCACCACTGAAGGCACCTGCCGCGTGCCCAAACAGCTCGCTCTCCATCAGTTCGCCGGGAATGCCGGCGCAGTTGATGGCCACAAAGGCGCCCCCGGAGCGGTCGCTTTCCGCGTGGATGGCCCGGGCCACCAGCTCCTTGCCGGTCCCGGATTCCCCCGTCACCAGCACCGGCCCGGAGGCCCGGGCAATCCGGCGCACCTGCTCATAGAGGGCCTGCATGGGCGGACTGCTGCCGATCAGGCCGTGAAAATCATCGGCCCGCAGCAGGGCCTGATAGCGCTGCACTTCCGCCTGCAGGTGGCGGTTGCGCAAGGCCCGGCGCACCCGAATGACCAGATGATCCAGGTCCACCGGCTTGGTGAGAAAGTCATCGGCACCCAGCTTGAGGGCTTCCACGGCCTGGGGGATCGTGCCGAAGGCGGTCAGCATGATGAAGGCCGGGGGCAGGGGCAGGCGCCGGCAGTGGGCAAGCAGGGCGAGTCCATCCTCGCCGGGCAGGCGCAGGTCACTGAGCACCAGATCCACGGGACGGGTTGAAAGGATCCCCTGCGCCGAGACCACATCCTCCACTCCTCGCGCCGCCAGCCCGGCGTCCGCCAGCTCATCCAGCACCAGTTCCCGATGGGCCGGATCATCCTCCACCACCAGCACCAGACCCGGCGGGGACTTGGAGACATCATGGCTCATCGATACGCTCCAGCGGCAGACGGATCACCAGCCTGGCGCCCCCCAGGGGGCTATCCTCCACCTGGATCTCCCCCTGGTGTTCCGTCACCGCACCATGGGCAACGGACAGCCCAAGACCGGTACCACGACCCACTGACTTGGTGGTGAAAAAGGGTTCGAACAATCGACTGCGGTGGGCCGGATCGATACCCGGTCCGTCATCGTCCACCCGCAGTTCCAGCCGGCCATCAACGATGTCCCAGGACACCCGCACCTGCCCCCTCGCGGCATGGAGGGCGTTTCTCAGCAGATTGGTCAGGGCCTGTTCCAGCCGGGGGCGGTCCATGGACAGGGTAGGACCGACATCCTGGGTGACCACCCGAAGACTCACATCCGCGTCCCGAGCTTCCTCGGCCACCTGGGTCAGAGCCGCCTTGACCAGACGCCCCACCAGCTCCGGACGGGTGCAACTGGGATTGCGGCGCCCGAAATCCAGCAACTGTCGCACGATCCGATCCATCCGCTGCACCTCGCAACGAATCTTCATCAACGCCTTGCCCGTGCCGCTGTCCGCCGAGGCATGGCGCAGGGCGCGCTGGGCCTGGCCATTGATTACCCCCAGCGGCGTCCCCAGTTCATGGGCCACACCGGCCGCCAGCCGACCGATGGCCGCCAGCTTTTCCGATTGCCGCAAACGCTCCTCCAGAGCCGCCTGTCGCCGGCGCTGAAACTCCAGTTCCTTCTCCGAGCGCTGGATACCTTCCAGCATCCGGTTCATGGCCCGTGCCAGCATCTGCAGCTCATGGGGACCCGCGGGCTTCACCCGGGCAAGGCGGTCGCCCTGACCGACCCGGGCCATGACCGTCACCAGACGATCCACATGCCTGCCCACGGCCCGCTGATGCCCCCAGAACACGATGGCCGGCAGCAGCAGGCTCAGGGCCGCCAGGGCGAGCAGGGCACGGGAGCGGACCTGGGCCAGGTCATCGCGAAAGTCACTGCCGTGGCGCGTCACCTGCAACAGGCCGTTGATGCGTCCGCCGGCATCGGTCAGGGGCATGAAAAAGGAATACACCTCGTCTCCGCCGCGGTCGTCATAGGCCCCGTGGGTACCCGTCACCGTCGCCAGGCGCGCATCCCGTCGCCGTTCCATGGAAGGACTGCGGGGGCCGCTGGCGGCAATCAGTGCACCGGAATCATCATAGACATAGGCGCCGTACACCTGGTCGATGCGAAAGGCCGAATCCAGGGCCTGCTGGATCTGGCCCCGGCGGTCACGGGCCAGGGCGTCGCTCAGGGGAAGCTGGATCGCCCGCGCCACCAGTTCGATATCCTGCTGCATGCGCATTTCCACCTGGGATTCCAGGCTGCGCAGGCCGGACCAGCCGGCCAGCATGACCAACAGCAACAGGGGGAACAGGACAAAACCGAGCAGGGCGGTGCGCAGACTGTAGGGGGAGGCGGGAAACACCATGGGGCCACCCTAAAAACCAGGACTCAGGGTGAGTCACTCTAACACACCCGTGCCCCATGTCCGGCTCAGCGCTTGCCGGTCCGGCCGTTTCCTTCACTGCGATACCCGATACGGAATCCTCCCCAGTGCCGTCCCTTCACATAGATCGGCACCGACAGGTCGTGCATCACCTCTCCCGTATCACGCTTGTAGGTCTGCAACAGATAAGGTTTCTGGTGGCTGCCGCAACGGGAACCGGTCCGGTCCTTGAAGATGCGCTTGGTGCGGTTGTTGATCAGATCGCGCTGATAGTCCCCGGTCAGGGGCTGAGTGTAGCGACGGTTGTGGGTGGGGAAATACCCCCGATCATCCACCGCGCCGGCATAGGATACATGGTCGTCGCGCTCCAGGATCGGTTCCTGAATGGTGGGCAGCACCTGGTCGGTGAAGTCATCGAAGCGTGTCTTGTACTTCACCGGATCCGTGCCGGGAATCGGTTTGTAGTTGCGGTCAAACAGATCATCCAGGCGGATGCGGCCCTTGTCGCAGGCCTCGGCAAAGGCACGTCCCACGGCGGTGGCGGCCTGCTCCGCTTCCCGGCGCATCCGGTCATGGATGCCGCCCAGCCCCATGTCCCCCAGCAGTTCGTAGATCAACTCCGCCCGTTCCGAGAGCCTGTCCGCTTCGGTGGAGAGGGTGGTCACATCCTGCTCCGTCTCGCTCAGGTGGGCGCTGACCGTCTGGATGGAACCCGTGACCTGATCCAGATGGGTATGGTTTTCCTCGCTGCCACTGACCACCGTCTGGATGCTGCGGTCCGCTGAAGCGGAGTGTTCCAGAATGGCCGTCAGCTTCTCATCCACCGTGGCCGTGCGTCGCGCGCTCTCCTCGACGGCCTCCACCAATTGATGAATCGTGGCGACGGCATGGGAGGTCTCGGTATGGATCTCATGGACCATCTGCGCAATCTCACGGGTGGCGGACGAGGTGCGCGTGGCCAGGCCTCGCACCTCGTCCGCCACCACGGCAAACCCGCGGCCCTGCTCTCCGGCCCGGGCCGCCTCGATGGCCGCGTTCAAGGCCAGCAGGTTGGTTTGCTCGGCAATCCCCGTGATGACTTCGGTGATGCGCTGGATCTCCCCGGCCCGGCTCTCAAGACTGGTCATGAGCGCGGAGGCCTGCTGCATGCGCTCCTTCATCTGTTCCATGTGTCGCAAGGCATCGGCGACACACTCATGCCCCTCATGACTGGCCTGATTGGTACGCCTGGAACTTGCCACGGCCTCGCCGGAGCTTTGCGCGGCGGCCTGGACCGTGGCCGAGATCCGGGTGGAGGAATCGGCAATGCCGTTGACGCTGGTGACCTGTGCGTGGACCCGTTGCTTGAGGGCATTGCAGGAAAAGGCCACTTCGGCCGCCGACACGGCGATGAGCGATCCGGTTTCCGCCAGCTTGTCGGTCAGATTCCGGTAACGGTTCAGCTGCCTGGACACGGCCTCGATCCTGGGATCGGCCCCGACGGGCATGGGGCCACCCTGAAGCTGCCCGTACAGGGCCTGAAGGTCACGCTCACGGGGGGCAAACCAGCGGCGCTCCAGCAGCAGGAAGGTGATTGCCACGGCCGCAACGGCACCGACCACGACCGCCGGCAAGCCGGGGCCCATCAGCCAGTGCATCAGCAGGGCGAACACGACCGCCCCCCCGCAGACAGCCGCCGCCCATGTCAGGCGAATCAATATGGATCGGTCCATCCTTTTGCAGTCCCCTCAAGCCTCGTGCCGGAAAAAATAGCATATTGCCATATCACAATGGCGGCACCGACCGCGAGGACTTGATGCCGGATGCCCGTCAGTCTCCGTCCAGGCCCAGATCCTTCCAGATCTCGTCCACCCGCCGTTTCACCGCCTCGCTCATGACGATGGGGGTCCCCCATTCCCGGGTGGTCTCGCCGGGCCATTTGTTGGTGGCGTCAAAACCCATCTTGGACCCCAGCCCCGATACCGGGGAGGCAAAATCCAGATAATCAATAGGGGTATTGTCGATGGTGACCGTATCCCGGCCCGGGTCCATGCGGGTGGTCATGGCCCAGATCACATCGGTCCAGTCCCTGGCATTGACATCGTCGTCCACCACGATGACGAACTTGGTATACATGAACTGGCGCAGAAAGGACCACACGCCCAGCATCACCCGCTTGGCGTGCCCGGCATACTGCTTGCGGATACTGACCACCGCCAGGCGGTAGGAACAGCCCTCCGGCGGCAGATAGAAATCCGTGATCTCGGGAAACTGCTTCTGCAGGATGGGCACGAACACCTCGTTCAGGGCCACCCCCAGGATGGCGGGTTCATCCGGTGGCCGTCCGGTATAGGTGCTGTGATAGATGGGGTTCTTACGGTGGGTGATGCGCTCCACGGTGAACACCGGGAAGTTGTCCACCTCGTTGTAATACCCGGTGTGGTCTCCGAACGGCCCTTCCGGCGCCATGTCATCGGGATGAATCACCCCTTCCAGGATGATCTCGGCAGTGGCCGGCACCAACAACTCGTTACCGATGCAACAGGTCAATTCGGTGCGATCCCCGCGCAGCAGTCCGGCAAAGGCATGTTCCGACAGGGTATCGGGCACCGGGGTCACCGCGCCCAGGATGGTGGCCGGATCGCAGCCCAGCACCACGGAGACGGGGAAGGGCTCGCCGGGGTGATCGATCTGCCAGTCACGAAAATCCAGGGCACCGCCACGGTGGGAGAGCCAGCGCATGATCACCCGGTTGCGTCCGATCACCTGCTGGCGGTAGATGCCCATGTTCTGCCGTTCCCGCCGCGGTCCCTTGGTCACCACCAACCCCCAGGTGATCAGGGGGCCGGCGTCGCCGGGCCAGCAGGTCTGCACCGGCAGGTTGCCCAGGTCCACGTCGTCGCCTTCCAGCACCACCGCCTGACATTCGCCGCCCCGCACCTTCTTGGGCGCCATGTCCAGCACCTTCTTGAAGATGGGGAGCGTCTTCCAGGCTTCCTTGAGGCCCTTGGGCGGGTCCGGCTCCTTGAGGAAGGCCAGTAGCTTGCCCACTTCCCGCAGGGCCTCCACCGAGTCCTCCCCCATGCCCATGGCCACCCGCCTCGGGGTGCCGAAGAGATTGCCCAACACCGGCATGTCATACCCGGTGGGACGCTCGAACAGCAGGGCAGGGCCGCCGGCCCGCAGGGTACGGTCGCAGATCTCGGTCATTTCCAGATTCGGGTCCACGGGAATCTGGATACGCTTGAGTTCTCCCTGGGCCTCCAGGCCGGAGATGAAGTCACGCAGGTCGCGGTATTTCATGGGTTTTCCATATATTCACGGATAACGATGGCAGGGCACGCCCCCCGGCCATTAGATCACAGATCAAAACAGGCCAGTACCGGCGCATGATCCGACGGCCGCTCCAGACGGCGGGGTGCGGGATCGATCTCCGATCCCAGACACCGCTCCGCCAGGGCCTGGCTGGCCAGGATCAGATCGATCCGCAGGCCCCGGTTGCGCCGAAATGCCGCCGCCCGATAATCCCACCAGCTGAATGCGCCCTCCGGCTGCTCGAACCGACGGAAAACATCTTCCAGGCCCAGATCGAGCATGGCACGCAAGGCCGCCCGCTCCGGGGTGGAACAGAGAATCCGTTCATGCCAGGCCGCCGGGTCATGGACATCCCGATCTTCCGGGGCGATATTGAAATCCCCCAGCACCACCACCCGATCATGACGGGCCAGTTCCGATTTCACGAACGCCGTCACCCGGGCCAGCCAGTCCAGCTTGCGGGCGTACTTGTCCGAGCCCACCTCCGAGCCGTTCACCACATACAGGTTGATCACCCGGACCCCGTTCACCGTCGCAGCCAGGATGCGTCGCTCGGGGTCATCGACACCAGGCGGATCGGTCACCGGATCCTCTCCCGGCACGCGGGTCAGCAAGGCCACCCCGTTATAGGTCTTCTGCCCTGCATACAGGCAGTGGTAACCCGCCGCCCGCAGTGCCTCCAGCGGGAAGGCCTCATCCACCGTCTTGGTTTCCTGCAGCGCCAGCACATCCGGCTGCTGCCCTGCCAACCAGTCCAGCACATGGGGCAGGCGCACCTTCAGGGAATTGACGTTCCAGGTGGCGATCTTCATGCCGCCGCGTCCACCAGCCCCGAATGTCGCAGCAGGGCCTCGATCTGCGGATCACGACCGCGGAAGGCCCGGAACAGCTCCAGGGCAGGGCGGGCGCCACCCTGTTCCAGGATTTCCCGCAGAAAAGCGGTACCCACCTCCGGATTGAACAGACCTTCCTCCTCGAACCGGGCGAAGGCATCGGCCGACAGGACCTCGGCCCACTTGTAGCTGTAATAACCGGCCGCATAACCACCGGCGAAGATGTGGGAAAAGCTGTGCTGAAAGCGGTTGAAGGCGGGGGGAATCAGCACCGCCACCTGGCGGCGCACCGCGTCCAGGGTATCCTGAATGCGTCCCCCCCGGGTCGGGTCGTATTCCGCGTGCAGACGCATGTCGAAGAGGGAAAACTCCAGCTGGCGCACCATCTGCATGGCGGCCTGGAAATGACGGGTGGCCTGCAGCTTGTCGAACAGGACACCGGGCAGCGGCTCGCCGGTTTCATGATGACCGGCGATGAGATCCAGGGCTTCCCGCTCCCAGCACCAGTTCTCCATGAACTGGCTGGGCAGTTCCACCGCATCCCATTCCACACCGTTGATGCCCGCCACGTCCGGATAGTCCACCCGGGTGAGCATGTGGTGCAGCCCGTGGCCGAACTCATGGAACAGGGTCAGCACCTCGTCATGGGTGAAGAGGGCGGGCTTGCCGCCCACCGGCGGAGTGGAATTGCAGGTCATGTAGGCCACCGGCAACTGCAGACGCTCGCCGTCGCGCAGACGGTTCAGGCATTCGTCCATCCAGGCACCGCCGCGCTTGCGGGCACGGGCATAGAGATCCAGATAGAACCGGGCTCGGGGCGTGCCGTCCGGGTCCTGAATCTCGTAAAAGCGGACGTCATCGTGCCAGACCGGAGCATCCGCCACCGGGGTGATCCGCACCTGATACAGGCGCTCCACCAACTGGAACAGCCCCTGCAACACCCGATCCACCGGGAAGTAGGGCTTGAGATCCTCCTGAGAGAGATCATAGGCATGCTTGCGCAGCTTTTCCGAGGCATAGGCCAGATCCCAGGCCTGCAGGTCTTCAAGCCCCAGGTGGTCCGTGGCGAAGGCCTGCAGGGTCTCCAGTTCCTTGCGGGCGGCAGGACAGGCCCGCTGCGCCATTTCTGACAGGAATTCCACCACCTGTTCCGGCGATTCGGCCATTTTGGTGGCCAGGGACAGATGGGCATAGCTGGGATACCCCAGTAACCGGGCCTGTTCATGGCGCAGGGCCAGGATCTGTTCCATCACCTGGGAGTTGTCGAAGCGGCGGTCATGGGGGCCCTGGTCGGAGGCCCGGGTGACATAGGCCGTATAGACCTCGCGGCGCAGGTCTCGATCGTCAGCATAGGTCATGACGGCGTAGTAGGACGGGAATTCCAGGTTGATCAGATAACCGTCTTCCTTGTGCTGGCGGGCATTCTGCAACAGCATCTCCAGGGCGGAGTCAGGCAACCCCCTGAGATCTTTCCCATCGGGAACGATCCGTTTCCAGGCCTGGGTGACATCCAGGACGTTTTCCTCGAAACGGGAGGTGAGCTGGGACAGTTCCTGGGCAATGGCCTTGTAGCGGGCCTTTTTGTCTTCGGGCAGATCGACGCCGGAGAGGTGAAAGTCTCGCAGGGCATTGTTGATCACCCGTTGCTGGGCGGGGGCCAGTTCGGCGAATCCGGAACCATCGGCAATGCTGCGAAAGGCCTGGAACAGAGCCAGATTCTGACCCATTTCCGTGGCATAGTCGGACAACTTGGGCAGGCAGGCATTGTAGGCCTGGCGCAGTTCATCGCTGTTGACCACGGAGTTCATGTGCCGCACCGGTGACCAGATCCGATTGAGGCGGTCTTCCAGCAGGGACAGGGGATGGACCAGGGTCTCCCAGGTGAAGGGACCGGGTTGGTTCAACAGGGCCTGGATGGCGGCCCGGTTGTCGGCCAACACCTGATCCACGGCGGGTTCCACGTGTTCCGGACGAATCTCGGCAAAGGGGGGAAGTCCCTGCATCTGGAGTAATGGGTTATTCATTGCAGTTCCGGCATCAGATTGAGTGTTGAACATCCGGGGCAGGGTAGGGTGTAGCAGACCGATGCCTCGATGTCTGACTGTTATATACAGGTAATGTATCACAAGCCTGACGGGGCAATGCGGGCCAGCACCACCCATGCCAGGGCGCCGGCGGTCAGCAGAAATGAGAGACCGCTGAGCCGGGCCAGCCAGCGATAGCGTCGCACCAGGCGATCCTCGGAAATGGCGGAGAGGATATAAGGGCGACGCCGGTCAGGGCCCCGGCTCATGATATGGACCGCCGGGGCATCGGCGCGTTCAGCGCGACGCAGCAAGGCCTTCTGGATGGCTGCCTGCCGGGCGCGTTCCCATTCCTCCATGTCGATCTCACCATCCTGGTTGGTGTCGAAGCGCTTCATGATGGACGCGTCCTTCTTCCAGCGACCGAGAATCTCCGCCACCTCCAGGTTCAGCGGACTGTCATCGCTGGTCCCCTGGGTACGGAAGTAGCCGATGGCGTAGAGATCCTCGTCCAGGTGCAGACGGCGTTCCGTATAGCGATACTGGCCCATTCCCAGCAGACTGCCCCCACCCGCGGGACCGATCAGGGGTCTGGGCGCGCTGCCATGCCAGATATCCCGGTGCACACAGACCACCTGTGCGCCTTCCGGGTCGATCAGGCATTCTCCCGTGTCATCCTGCAACAGGAACAGGTTGTCACTGCGGCCCTGTTCAACACGACGCCAGGTCTGATTGCGACCAGCGCTATCACGCCGCTCGATTTGATAGGTATACCAGGCACAATGAGTGCCCGTCAGGGGGGCGATGATGGGAGGTCCCGGCATCAGCCGGGCCTGACCCACCAGTTCCAGGTACCCCTGGGCCGCAGACCGGATGCGGGAGGTCGGGGTATCCGCGATGAGGCGCTTGCGGTAACTGCCGCGCATGAATCCCCAGAGCGATCCCAGCAGGAGCAGGACCAGAACCGCAACAAGGAAGGCATACTCCCCGGCATCCATGAGCCGGACCGAGGTGGCCATGCCCTCCAGCATCGTGCTTCAGCGCCTAGCTGAACAGGGCACGAACATCCACGTCCTGTAGTTCCCGCCGGGAAAACTCCAGCAGTTCGAAGGGGCCGAAACGGAACAGGTGGGCAATCACCACGTCCGGGAACTGCTCGATGCGGACATTGTTGCGATTGACGCATTCATTGTAATACTCGCGCCGGTCGGCAATGGCGTTTTCCAGACCGCTGATCCTTGACTGCAGATGGCGAAAGGTCTGGTCCGCCTTCAGTTCCGGGTAGGCTTCGGCCACGGCAAAGAGATTGCCAAGGCCCACTCTCAGCATATCTTCCGCCTGCCCCAGGGATTTCATGTCCTGGTTCTGCTGCGCGGCGGCCACCTGACTGCGGGCACGCATGACCTTTTCCAGGGTGTCCTGCTCATAAGACATGTACTGGCGGCAGACCTCCACCAGCTTGGGCAGCTCGTCGAAGCGCTGCTTGAGCAGAATATCGATGTTGGACCAGGCCTTGGACACCTCATGCTTGAGGCTGACCAGATTGTTGTAGATGATCACCGCGTAGAGGGCGATCAGGATGAAGATGCCAAGCATGACATAGCCGCCGATATCCATGGTCCTCGCCTCGTGGTCTTTGAAGACTTCGATGGGAGCTATTCTGCCCCATTCCCCCCGTAAAGTATGCCCTTCCCGGACCGGCAAACCATGCCACCGGTCCGATCCCGCGTTTTCATCAGATATCCAGATTGGATACCGTCAGCGCATTGGCCTCGATGAATTCCCGGCGCGGTTCCACGTGATCGCCCATCAGGGTGGTGAAGACCTCGTCGGCCCGCACCGCATCCTCCACCTGCACCTGCAGCAGGCGCCGGGTTTCCGCATTCAGGGTGGTTTCCCAGAGCTGTTCGGGATTCATCTCGCCCAGACCCTTGTAGCGCTGGATGGACAGACCACGCCGGGCCTCCGCCAGCAACCAGTTCATCACCTCGCGGAAATTGCCGACCGGTTGGCGCCGCTCACCTCTCTGGATATAGGCCCCCATATCCAGCAACCCGTCCAGGCGTTCGGCCAGCTCGCGCATGACCCTGAATTCGGCGGATTCGAAGAAGTCCGCGCCATAGGTCTCCTCTGTGCGCGCCCCGTGCATCAACCGGGTCACCCGGGCCTGATACCCCCCGCGCTCATCGGCGAGAATGCGCATCTCGTAGCGGGTGGCGCCGGCGGCATCACTCTGCAACCCTTCCAGCAGCCGCGTGAACCAGGTTTCAAGCCGGCCCTGATCCTCCCGGCCACCGTCATTGAGCGGTGAGGCGAACACCATCCGTTCCAGCAACTGCCGGTCATAGCGCCGTCCCAGACGCTCGACGGCGGCCATGACGCTGTTGTAACGACGGGCCAGATCTTCCAGGGCCTGGCCGCTCACCGGCGGTGCCTCCGGATTGACCACCAGCTTGGCATCATCCAGGGCCAGACTGAGCAGGAGATTGCTCATCTCCAGCTCATCCTTGACATAGCTTTCCTGCTTGCCGCGCTTCACCTTGTAAAGGGGCGGCTGGGCAATGTAGATGTGTCCCCGGTCCACCAGTTCAGGCATCTGGCGGTAGAAGAAGGTCAGTAGCAAGGTGCGGATGTGAGAGCCGTCCACATCCGCGTCGGTCATGATGATGATGCGGTGATAACGGAGTTTGTCGGGATTGAACTCATCCTTGCCGATCCCGCAACCCAGAGCGGTGATCAGGGTGCCCACCTCGGCGGAGGAGAGCATCTTGTCGAAACGGGCCTTTTCCACGTTCAGGATCTTGCCCTTGAGGGGGAGCACCGCCTGAGTGCGCCGATCCCGTCCCTGCTTGGCGGAACCGCCCGCCGAGTCACCCTCCACGATGAACAGTTCCGACAGAGCCGGGTCCTTCTCCTGGCAGTCCGCCAGCTTACCGGGCAGGCCGGCCACGTCCAGGGCGCCCTTGCGACGGGTCATCTCGCGGGCCTTGCGGGCCGCCTCGCGGGCGCGGGCAGCATCGATGATCTTGCCGGTGATGCTTCTGGACTCGCCGGGGTTTTCCAGCAGGAAGGCCTGCAGGGTATCGCTCATCACCGATTCCACCACCGGCTTTACCTCGGAGGACACCAGCTTATCCTTGGTCTGGGAGGAGAACTTGGGATCGGGGACTTTCACCGACAGAACGGCGGTCAGGCCTTCGCGGGCATCGTCACCGCTGATACTGACCTTCTGCCGCTTGAGGACACCCTCCGCCTCCATGTACTGATTCAGTGTCCGGGTGAGGGCGGAGCGGAAACCGGCCAGATGGGTACCACCATCCCGCTGGGGGATGTTGTTGGTGAAGCAGAAGATGTTTTCCTGGTAGGAGTCGTTCCATTGTAGGGCGACCTCCACCACAACCCCTTCCTTTTCCGCGTTCAGGTAGATCACGGTGGGGTGCAACGGTGTCTTGTTGCGATTGAGATGTTCCACGAAGGCGCGGATACCACCCTGATACTCGAACACGTCCCGCTTGCCGCCGTCCCGTTCGTCCTGGAGCTGGATGCGGACACCGGAATTCAGGAACGACAGTTCCCGCAAACGCCGCGACAGGATGTCGTAATGGTATTCGGTATCGGTGAAGATCTCGGGGCTGGGCTTGAAATGGATCGTCGTCCCGGTGCGCTGGGTCTCGCTGACGGCCTTCAGGGGGGCGTCGGGCACTCCCAGGCGATAGGTCTGGCGATGGGTTCTGCCGTCCCGGTAAATGGTCATTTCCAGCCATTCGGACAGGGCATTGACCACGGAAACACCCACCCCGTGCAATCCGCCGGACACCTTGTAGGAGTTGTCGTCGAATTTCCCCCCCGCATGGAGCACCGTCATGATGACTTCCGCGGCGGAGCGGCCTTCCTCGGGGTGAATGTCCACCGGAATGCCTCGGCCATCGTCACTCACACTGACCGAACCATCGCTATGGATGGTGACATTGATTTCCTTGCAGTAGCCCGCCAGGGCTTCGTCGATGGCGTTATCCACCACCTCGAAAACCATGTGGTGCAGCCCCGTACCGTCATCGGTATCACCGATATACATGCCGGGTCGCTTGCGAACGGCGTCGAGGCCTTTGAGGACCTTTATATTGGATGAATCGTAGGTCGGGGGCGTCTGATCGGTCATGCGGTGCCTGCCTAACATCGAAAGAGAGGCATTATATCACTTGCCGCCAGGGTCCCGCCGTCTCGCTCTTTTACGCCATTCCCGCCAACGCTCTACCGGTCGCCCAACCTCGCCCCATTGTCTTGCTTCTCACTCCGGCCACGTCCTCATTGTCACCCTCACGAATTCTCTTTTTTCACTCCCACCGTGCTCCTTTGTCACTCCCGCCAATTTTTTACTCCAGCCATTTCCTTTTATCACTCCCGCGAAAGCGGGAGCCCAGACTTCCCACTCAGCAACCGGATTCCACCATGTGCTCAATTCATGACGGGCTCGGAGAGGGGGATACTTGAAAGGCGTTTTCCAGCACGGGATAGCGCCTGCCAGAAGAGATGTTCCACGTGGAACATATACCAGAATTCAGCGAATCTCCTTCAACCGACCATGTTCCACGTGGAACATTCTAAAACTTGACCAACCAAGGGCGTCGATCTGGCGGGCATCGATGGCGGTGACAAAGACCTGACAATCCAGCCCCCGGAGTAAGGCAAGCACGGCATCCCGGTGAACTTCGTCCAGTTCTGACGGCAGATCATCCACCATCACTACTGCTGACCGTCCACTCACACCTCTGAAAGCGGCCACTTGAGCCAGACGCAAGAGCAACACGGCCGACTTTTGCTGCCCCCTGGATGCCCCATCAGCCAGGAGCACATCACCGCGACGAAACACCACGTCAGCCCGATGAGGACCGGAAAGGGTATAGCCCATCTCTCTCTCACGGGGTCGGGCCGTCTGCAAGAGGGTCTTGAGATCCACGCCTTCGCGCCAACCACGACGGTAGGCAATATCCACCCCCTCATTGCCTGGAAGCAGCGTTTCCAACTCGCGGACATGACGCAACAGTGTATCCAGATAGGACAACCGCGCACGATCCATGGCTTCACCGGATTGGGCAAGCAGTGCTTCCCAGATATCCAGGGCCTTGTCATTCAGGCCGCGACGCAGGGCCTCGTTGCGCTGAATCAGCGCCCGTCGATAGTTCTGCCAATGGGCCATGGATTCGGGCGACTGGTAGAAAACCCCCCAATCGAGAAAACCACGTCGTTCAGCGGGGCTTCCTGACAGCAACGCGTGACTGTCCGGATGAATGACCTGAAGGGGCAAAGCCTGGGCCAGCTCGGACTGACTGCGCACGGTTTTACCGTTGATCCTCGCCACCGTCCTGCCGCCGCCTTTGCGAATACCCAGCGAAATCTGTCGACCGTCAACCCGCAGGCGCCCGGTCACCATCAGATCCCTCGCTCCATGACGAATGACGGGCTCCATCCGCTGCGTCCTGAAGGAGCGACCGGTGGCCAGCACATGCACCGCCTCCAGCAGACTGGTCTTGCCCGAAGCATTCTCGCCCACCACCAGATTCAATCCGGCACTGGGCTCCAGCCGGGATTTTTCAAACAGGCGGAGATTGAAGATATCGAGTCGTGTCAGACTCATGAGAGGGGAGACGGGACTGATGGGGAAAAGATGGGAAAGGGGCCTGGGCATCCAGGCCCCCGAAGATGGCAGCAGGAATTACAGACGCATGGGCATGACCACATTGAGGGCATCCTGAAAACCCAGGTCCCGAATCAGGACGGAAGAGCCGGGATCCTTGAACGTGGCTTCGAGGACTTCTCCCTGCAGATTGGCGACCACGTCCATCAAGTAGGTGACGTTGAAGCCGATCTCCAGCGACTCACCACTGTAATCCACTTCCAGTTCCTCCTCCGCTTCTTCCTGTTCCGGATTGTGAGACTGGATCTTCAGCGTGCCCGGAGACAACTCGAACCGGACACCCCGGTACTTTTCATTGGAGAGGATCGCCGTGCGTCCCAGCGCTTGTCGCAGGAGTTCACGATCCACCTTCAGCACCTGCTCACCATCCCGCGGAATGACCCGCTTGTAATCCGGAAAACGCCCATCGATCAGCTTGGTGGTGAAACAAAGACCCACCACACGCACCCTGAGATGATTCGCCGCGATCTGGATCCGGACGGGGTCATCACTGTGCTCCAGCAGGCGGGATAATTCCAGCACGCCCTTGCGTGGAATGATGACCTGCTGAGTCTCTTCCGTTTCCACAATGGACTTGAGCGTACACAGGGACAGGCGGTGACCATCGGTGGCCACCGTCCGGATCGTGCCCTTTTCCACTTCCAGCATCAATCCATTGAGGTAATACCGGGCATCCTGATTGGCCATGGCGAAGGATGTGCGACCGATGAGGGTGAGCAGTTCCCTCTCGGTGAGGGAAAACTCGATCCGGCTCTCGATTTCATCCAGGTTGGGGAAATCCCCCGCCGGCAGGGTCGTGAGTACAAAGCGGGATCGCCCGGACGACAACACGGCCCGCTCCCCACTGACCTGAATCCGGATTTCGGCCTCGTCCGGCAGGGCACGGCAGATGTCCAGAAGCTTGCGCGCAGGCAACGTGACTTCACCGGTTTCTTCAGAGGCGTATTCCAGCTCTGCAACCAACTCCACTTCCAGATCAGTGGCGGTTATTTTCAGGTGCGTACCGTCGCACCGAAGCAGCACATTGCTCAGGATCTGCATGGTGTGGCGTTTTTCCACAGCCCCGATCACCTGCTGTAGCGGTTTCAGTAGCACTTCCCGTTGGATACTCAGTTTCATCTGGAACCGTCCGTCTTTAACTATTATTTAAAGAATATCTTTTTAATGATTGTTATAAGTCACCCGCAAAACTCTGGATAACTTCTTAAATATTCAATCAATTCAATGAATTAATCAGAAAAAACCCTGTGAATTGATCGTCGTATAAGCGAACCTGGCGCTTGTTGACGAGTTGTGGATAAATTCGGGCTCGGGCTTTCCTCAGTGTGGGTGCACACCTTTTCCACAGGGTTGGCTGTTTTCAGGTGGTCAGTGTCCGCAGCAGGTTGATGAAATCCTCATTGATCCGCGCATCAGACTCGCGCAGCTCCACTACCTTGCGGCAGGCATGCAGCACGGTGGTGTGGTCCCGCCCCCCAAAGGCCTTGCCGATCTCCGGCAGGCTGTGATTGGTCAGCTCCTTGGCCAGGGCCATGGCCACCTGGCGGGGTCGGGTGATGGACCGGCTGCGCCGGGTGGACAGCAGATCAGACACCCGGATCTTGTAATACTCCGCCACGGTCTTCTGTATGTTGTCGATGGTGACCAGCTTGTCCTGCAGGGCCAGAAGGTCATGGAGTGCTTCCTTGGCGAACTCCAGGGTGATGGGACGGCCGGTGAAATGGGCGTTGGCGATGACCCGACGCAAGGCCCCTTCCAGCTCGCGAATATTGGAGCGGATGCGCTTGGCGACGAAAAAGGCCACCTCACTGGGCAGATCGACGCCAGCCTCTTCCGCCTTGCGCTTGAGGATGGCGACCCGGGTTTCCAGTTCCGCCGGCTCGATGGCCACGGTGAGTCCCCAGCCGAATCGGGACTTGAGCCGGTCTTCCAGGCCGTCCACTTCCTTAGGGTAGCGGTCACAGGTCAGGATCACCTGCTGCTGACTCTCCAGCAGGGCATTGAAGGTATGGAAAAACTCCTCCTGGGAACGCTCCTTGCCCGCAAAGAACTGAATGTCGTCAATCAACAGGGCATCCACCGACCGGTAGTAGCGCTTGAACTCGTCGATGGAGTTGTGCTGCAGCGCCTTGATCATGTCGGCCACGAATCGCTCTGAATGCAGGTACACCACCTTGGCATCCGGTCGCTCCTTGAGGATGGTGTTGCCGATGGCATGCATCAGGTGGGTCTTCCCCAGACCGGTGCTGCCGTAGAGGAACAGAGGGTTATAGGCCTTGCCCACATTGGCGGCCACCTGCAAGCTGGCGGCGCGGGCAAGCTGGTTCGACTTGCCCTCGACGAAATTATCGAAGGTGAAGTTGGGATTCAGGTTGTTGGTGAACTGGGGCGAACTGGCCGCCGGAGCCGGGGCCGGACCGCGGGCCTGGGCCGCATCCACGGCCGTGGGCGCCGGTGTCGCCGGCGTCGGTGGGGCAGGGCGCGCCACCGGTGTCGGCGGGCGGCTGCTGCCCACTTCCAGCAGCACACGCATGGAGTCATTGCCCAGGACCTCGGTGACGACCTGGGCGATACGCTGGAAGAAATGGTCCTTGACCCAGTCCAGCACGAATCGATTGGGAGCGAGCAGCCGTAATACGCCCTGTTCCTCCACTGCATGCAGGGGACGAATCCAGGTATTGAGTTGCTGTTCGGAGAGTTCACTCTCCAGACGCGACACGCATTGCTGCCACAAGGAGTTGCCAACCAAGGGTATCTCCAGTGGTAGGGGGTTGAGGGATGCGTAAGTCTACCCGCAGGCCCGCAAACTTATCCACACCTTTTTCCACATCCTTGTCCCCAGACCTTGGTTGACGCGGATTGACACCCATGTCAATCGCAGGTACTTTTACGCGCCTTAGATTGGGCGCTCTCTATCGCCCGTAAATAGAACTCAGCCACGGTCTGCCGTCATGAAAAGAACATTCCAGCCCAGTAACCTGCACCGCAAGCGCACCCATGGCTTCCGTGCCCGCATGGCTACCCGTGGTGGCCGCAAGGTGCTGGCCGCTCGCCGCGCCCGGGGCCGTGCCCGTCTTTGCCCCTGATCGTCTGATCGGGCTGAATGACCAGGGGTTTCCTCGCCACGTCCGACTGGTACAGGCGAGCGATTACCAACGGGTCTTCAAGGATGCACATCGGGTATCCCAGCCGCCCTTCACCGGGCTCTGGGTGCCGAGCCCGACCGAAGGACCGCGCCTGGGCATGGCCGTGGCAAAGAAGAATGTCCGCCAGGCCACCCAGCGCAATCGAATCAAGCGCCTGATTCGGGAGTCATTTCGCCGGCATCGGTCCGGCATGGCCTCCATGGACATGGTTATCATGTGCAAGCCGGGCGCCCAGCGCTTCAATAACGCCGATCTTCATCAGGCCCTGGAAAGACTCTGGAAACGGATGAGTAGCCAATGCGAAAAGTCCTTATCTTCCTGATCCAGGTCTACCGCTATACCCTGAGCCCCTTCATCGGGCAGCATTGCCGGTTCACCCCCTCCTGTTCCTGTTATGGAATGGAGGCCATCGAGAGACACGGCGCCCTGCGCGGCCTGTGGCTCACCGTCCGGCGACTGGCGCGTTGTCACCCCTTCTGCGAAGGCGGGTACGATCCTGTACCAGACCCCGCTCCAGGCCATCACAAACAGCCGCGAAATCATGGATAATCTCCGACCGATCCTGTACCTGTCACTGGTTTTCCTGCTGTTCCTGATCTGGCAGGCCTGGCGTGTGGACTATGGTCCCCAGCCCCAGTTCGATCCCCAACGCGCGGAAGCCACCCTCAATGGCCAGGAATTCCGCGACGACGTCCCCGATGCCCCTGCTTCCGAGGCCATGGATGCCCCCGTGGGCATGGACCCGGTGATGGCCGCTGATCGCCAGCGCATCCGCGTGGTCACCGATACCCTGGACCTGCTCATCGACACCCGTGGCGGGGATCTGGTACGCGCCGACCTGCCCACCTATCCGGTGAGCCTGAAGGAGCCGGACAATCCGGTACGCATCCTGGACGAGCGCTTGCGCGATTATGTGGCCCAGTCCGGCCTGATCCATGACCGTGTACCCGGCGTCGAGCACGCCGACCGTGCTCCATCCCACCACGCCGTGTTCCGTGCCGAGCGCACCGAATACCGCATGGAGGACTGGCAGGATGAACTCGTGGTCCCCCTGACCTGGGAAAGCGAGGACGGCATCCGCGTGACCAAGACCTACACCTTCCGCCGTGGCGACTTCCTGGTGGATGTCAGTCATCGGGTGGAGAACAACAGTGACGTCACCTGGACCGGTCGCCAGTACCGGCAGCTGCGTCATGGCCCCACCCCGGCCCGTGATTCCTGGTTCCTGTACACCTTCACCGGTGCCGCCCTCTATGACGGCAAGTACATCAAGGAATCCCTGGAAGACCTGGGCAGGAACGTCCAGGACCGCAATATTTCCGCCGGCTGGATCTCCATCATCCAGCATTACTTCCTCACCGCCTGGGTTCCGTATGCCGATGAGGTGAACCTGCTCTACAGCCGTGCCATCGGCACGCCGGATCGGCCCCAGTACATCATCGGCCTGCGCTCCGAGCCGGTGAGCATCGCCCCCGGCGCCTATGACGTCCTGCAATCCCGCATCTGGATCGGCCCCAAGAAACAGCAACCCCTGTCCAAGATTGCCGATGGCCTGGAACTGACGGTGGACTACGGCATCTTCACGGTGCTGGCCAAGCCCTTGTTCTGGCTGCTGCGAGTGATCCATGACGTCGTGGGCAACTGGGGTTGGGCCATCATCATCCTGACCCTGATGATCAAGCTGGTGTTCTACAAGCTGTCCGAGACCAGCTACCGCTCCATGGCCAAGATGCGCGCCGTGCAGCCGAAGATGATGGCCCTCAAGGAACGTTTCGGCGACGACAAGCAGCGCATGAACCAGGCGCTGATGGAGCTTTACAAGAAGGAGAAGATCAATCCGCTGGGCGGCTGTCTGCCCATCCTGATTCAGATCCCCGTCTTCATCGCCCTCTACTGGGTGCTGCTGGAGAGTGTGGAACTGCGCCAGGCGCCGTGGATCTTCTGGATTCAGGATCTGTCCATCCGTGATCCCTTCTTCGTGCTGCCGCTGCTCATGGGTGCCAGCATGATCGCCCAGTACAAGCTGAACCCGGCCCCCATGGACCCGGTACAGCAGAAGATCATGATGGCCCTGCCCATCGTCTTCACCGTGTTCTTCGCCTTCTTCCCGGCGGGCCTGGTGCTGTACTGGCTGGTCAACAACCTGCTGTCCATTGCCCAGCAGTACTACATCACGCGCCAGATCGAAAAGACGGCCAACGGCAAGGGCGGCGGCAAGAAGTAACTCCACTTCCTGCTGGCCATCCATGGCCCGGCTGGGGACGGCCGGCGGTCTTCGAAAAAACCACCACAGTGGGGATTTCGGAAACCGCCGGTTTTCTCCATCCGGGCTGTTTTTCGTGGGATTCACCGCCATGCACCGCAGCTTCGATACCATCGCCGCCATTGCCACCGCGCCAGGACGGGGAGGCGTGGGTATCGTGCGGGTTTCCGGCCCTCATGCCGCCGAGGTGGCGCGGCGCTGCCTGGGCAGACTGCCCAGCCCCAGACAGGCGCTCTACGGCCCCTTCCTGGATGCCCGGGGAGAGGTCATCGACGATGGCATCGCCCTGTATTTTCCCGGCCCCCATTCCTATACCGGCGAGGATGTCCTGGAACTGCAGGGCCATGGCGGCCCGGTAGTCATGGACCTGTTGCTGGGGGCCTGTCTGGAGATGGGCTGCCGCATGGCCCGGGCCGGGGAATTCACCGAGCGCGCCTTCCTGAACGACCGTATGGACCTGGCCCAGGCCGAGGCCGTGGCCGATCTGATCGATGCCGGTTCCGCCGCCGCCGTGCGCAGTGCCCGCCGATCACTGGAAGGCGGATTTTCCCGCCAGGTGGACCTGATCCTATCGGCCCTGACCGAACTGAGAGTGTTCGTGGAAGCGGATCTGGATTTCTCCGAAGAGGAACTGGATCTGCTGGCGGAAGGGGATATCCAGTACCGGATCGAGTCCCTGCTGGATCAACTGGCCACCCTGACCGAACAGGCCCGGCAGGGCAATCTGCTGCGGGAAGGCGCCCACCTGGTGATCGCCGGGCGCCCCAATGCGGGCAAATCCAGCCTGCTCAATCGCCTGGTGGACCGGGAAGCCGCCATCGTCACCGCCATTCCCGGCACCACCCGGGACGTGCTGCGGGAACACCTGAGCCTGGACGGTCTGCCCCTGCACCTGGTGGATACCGCCGGCCTGCGGGAATCCGATGATCCGGTGGAGCAGGAAGGCATCCGCCGGGCCTGGGCCGAGATCGAGCGGGCCGACCTGGTGCTGCTGGTGGTGGACGCCACTCAGGGGGAGGGCGAAGCCGAAGGGGGGATCCGTCGCCGCCTGCCGTCCCGTCTGCCGGTCATCACCGTCTACAACAAGCTGGACCGGCTCACCGAGGTGCCGGCGGATGCCAGTGACGTGCTGTTCATTTCGGCCCGCACCGGCGAAGGCATCAGCACCCTGCGCGAGGCCCTCAAGGCCCAGCTCCACTACAGCGGTCACCCGGAAGGCCTGTTCACCGCCCGTCGCCGCCACCTGGACGCCCTGGCTCGCACCCGCGACCATGTTCAGGCCGCCAACGATCAGCTCATCATCACCCGCGCCACGGAACTGGTGGCCGAGGAACTGCGCCTGGCCCAGGAGGCGCTGGGAGAGATCACCGGACGGGTGAGTGCGGATGATCTGCTGGGGGAGATTTTTTCTTCCTTCTGCATCGGAAAGTGACACACTGCCCAAACCAATCATGACCCAGGAACACCTCAAAACCCTGATCTTCATCCTGCTCCCGCCCGTGATGCTGGCCCTGGGCATGGGCGCGGCCATTCAGGGGGCCTGGCTACCGGAGTTGCCCCAGGGCTTGGTGGAAGTGATCCCCTGGCTGACGGGAGTGCTGGCGGGGGTTCTGGCCTTTCTCTACGGCCGCACCCGCACGCTGATCTGTGTGATCCTGGTGCTGTTGGTCTATCTGGGCAGCATGTTTCAGATCCGGCCCATGGCCATGACGACGGAAGCGGATCTACTGCCCGCCCTGGGCTACGCCCTCATGACCCTGATGGTTCCCCTGGTGTTCCTGGTCAACGCCTTCTGGTCCGAACGTTACCACCTGATGATGGATCTATTGCTCAGGCTGTCGGTATTTGGAAGCCTGGCGGGATTCGCCGTTCTCTTCGCCACGCAGTTTCCGGAGGGCATGGCCGACCTGTTGCTGACGACTCACTTGCCCGCCCTGCACTGGGACGGCTACGGCATGCCCCAGCTTTCCTTCTGGAGCCTGATCCTGTGTCTTGCCGTGATGGGATTTTTCGTGGTGCGCCGTCCGACGCCCCAGTGGGCCGGACAGTGGATCACCCTGGCCGGCATAGGCTGGATGCTGCCGCAACTCTTCCACGCCTATGCGGTGCCCCTGTTCACCGCCACCCTGCTGCTGATTCTCGCCATCGCCGTGGTGCATGAGTCCTTTCAGATGGCCTTTCGCGACGATCTTACTGGTCTACCCGGCCGTCGCGCCCTCAATGAACGGCTGCAACGCCTGGGGCGTTGCTACGCCATCGCCATGACCGACGTGGACCATTTCAAGAAATTCAACGACACCCATGGCCACGACCTGGGAGACCAGGTACTGCGAGTCGTGGCGGCCCAACTGCGCAAGGTCCGGGGCGGCGGCAAGGCCTATCGCTATGGCGGGGAGGAATTCACCATCGTCTTTCCCGGCAAGACGGCGGAGCAATGCGTCCCCCATCTGGAAGCCGTCAGGGAAGCCATCGAGGCTTATGAGATCGCCATTCGCAACGAAACATCGCGGCCCAGTAACAAGCGGGAGGGTAGAGCCAGACGCGGGCCGGGCAAGGAAAGAACCGTATCCGTCACCATCAGCATGGGGGTGGCCGAACGCAGCGCGGATCATCCTGACCCTCAGAGCGTCATCAAGGCAGCGGACCAGGCGCTGTATGCCGCCAAGCAGGCCGGACGCAATCAGGTCTGCTTGGCGGAGTAGGGGGCCAAGTCGGGCTTTCTCAACATCACCACATCATTACCCACCACCTCCAGGGTCATGCCCCTCCGCGCGGCGATCCAGCGAAAGGTCTGCTCGCTGAAAAAGCAGACATGGGTGGGGTCCAGGGTATAGTGCCAGCGGGCAAAACGCTGCCGGTCCAGGGCCCGCTTGGTCATGATGCCCAGCCAGCCGCCGGGCTTGAGCAGGGTCAGCAAGTGTTCGAGCACCCCAGCGGGGTCGGCCAGGTGCTCGAAAACCTCCGTACTGACGATGAAGTCATACTGCTGCGCCAGCGGTGCGGGGTCCGGATGATAATGGAGGTCATAGCCCACGCAGGACAGCCCGGCCCGGCGACACATCCCCACCAGGACCTGGCCGGTGCCGCAACCAAAGTCCAGCCCCGCGGCACCGGGGTTCACCCGCGCCAGCAGGGGTGTGAGCATGCGCCCCAGAAACCGCTGGTAACCTTCATCCGTGCCCTGATTCTGATGCAGATCGTAATAGGCCCTCTCCTGCGTGGCGCAGAGATGATAGGGGGGAGGCACGAAGGTCAGATCGCATTGCAGGCAGCGATGATAGTCGCGGAAGTGCACCCGGGGCCGGTCTTCACGATGAAAAAGCGGTGTCTCCAGGCCCCGGCACAGGGGGCAGCGATACAAGGGCATGGCAGGCATTCGTGGGCGCTTAAACGGTAATGTTCGCATGACACCGCGCGGAACAGTAGAATGCCGATGCTCGGATGACCGCTTCACACCGTCATCATGACCTGAATTCAACGGCTCCCAATGGTTTTCAGCATGTCCGACACACAGCCCGATTCCCGGACGGCATCCCATGAAACGATGGATCAGCAAGGGATCTTTTCCCGTCGTTTTACGGTGCCCGAGTCGGCCATCGACATCAATGGCCATGTCAACAATCTGGAATACCTGAAATGGATGCAGGAGATTGCCCTGGCCCACTCCGCAGCCCGCGGCTGGCACTGGGATCGCTATCAACAGGAAGGCAGCAGCTGGGTGGTGCGCTCCCACCTCATCGAATACCTGCGTCCCGCCCATGCGGGGGATGACTTGCGGCTACTGACCTGGATCGGAGGATTTTCTCACCGCAGCTCGCCACGCCATTACCTGTTTCTGCGCGCCGGTGATCATCGTCCCGTGGTCCGGGCCAAAACCGAGTGGGTTTATGTGGATGCCGGGACAGGCCGACCCAGACCGGTCCCGGAGGCCTTCCGCAACGCCTTCACGGTGATCGATGACGAGCGCCGGGTGCTGGATATCTTCCGCTCATGATCCTCTGCCTGTCACCTTGCCCACCCATGCGAGCGGTCGATGCACCCTGAATACCATTTCAGGCTGTTCATCGCCGGCCAGACACATACCGCACGAAGGGCCATGGATCATCTGCACGACTATGTCCGGTTGCTGGAAGCGCGGGGCATCCCCGTGAGCATGGAGGTGGTGGACATTCTCGAAGATCTGCAGGTGGCCGAGACCGAGCGCATCCTGGTCACGCCGGTTCTCATCAGGAAGCGCCCGGAGCCGGAATTGCGCGTGGTAGGGGATCTTTCGGTGAAAGCCCGGGTATTCTGTGCAATGGAACTGCCCGGTGAGGCGCCAGGAGACTGAATTCGGTTCCGGCATCGGGTGCCGATAAGCCAAACTTTCCCCTTGACAAATATCAGCGAGTCCCGTTTATATTTGCCCATGCCGCCAAATCGAGGGATTCGACCCGGTGGCAGGTACGCATCACCCAATCAACACGCCAGGGAACGGCAGATGACACACCGCCCACAACACCGCAGCGCCCATCCCTTGTCGGTCCATCGACGGCGCCGCGTCCTCCTGACTTCGGCACTCCTTGCGGCCCTGCTGCTGGTTTTCGGCTGTGCTGCTCCCCAGGTCCGCCTGGACCTGCACGCCACCCCCCATCTCAACCCCAGCGACGAAGGCCAGGCACTGCCCGTGGTCGTGCGCGTCTATCAGCTCAAGGACCCCCGGGGCTTCGAGGAAAGCCCCTTCGAAGACCTCTGGAAACAGGATCTGACGATCCTGGGCGCAGATGCGCTGAGCCGGCAGGAACTGGTCATGCAGCCGGGCATCCGTCGTGACCTGACCTGGCAGCGGCATCCCGGTGCCACTCATCTGGGTGTGATGGCGGTATTTCGTGATCCCACCACTCCGGACTGGAGGGACATCCGGAGTCTGCCCGGCGGCCGGCTGGGCCGGCAGATGGACCAGCGTCTGAGTGTCAGTCTCCACGGAAACCGGATCGTGATCGAGGATTAGACGCGCCGCCAACCTACGTCCAGGGAAGGACAAGCTCATGACAGGCATAAGAAAACCCATCTGGAGCGAGGGACTGCTGCTCAGCCAGCAGCACCTGCAGCAATGGGATCTGTACCACGAGTCGATGCTGATCCGGCGTTTCCATTGGCATTTCCCCCTGGGCTGGGGAATCCGATACCTGCGTCTGGATCATGAGGCACTGGATCAGGGCCGATGCCGGGTCATCGCCGTCGATGCGGTGATGCGCGACGGACGCTGTGTCAGCTTCCGTGAAGATCGCGAAGGCCCCCTTGACTGCCAGCTGCCGGAGCCTTCCGGGGAACCCCTGCTGGTTTCCTTGAGCCTGCCCGCGAACCGGCGCGCGGCCGGCATCGGCGGCTACGGGAACGACGAAGGCATCTGGGATGCCTGGCAGGTGCACTACGAAACCGTGGCGGATGAACATGACCCGAACCGGGTGCGTGAACTGGGCCTGGGGCGCCTGAACCTCTCCCTGGTAACCGGGACCACTGAAAGCGACCATGAAACCCTCTTGCCTCTGCTCCGTCTGCTTCCCCGTTGCGATGGCCGCCATGAGCCGGACGAGGACTTCATCCCGCCACTGCTCCAGGTGCAGGGCTGTACCGGCCTGATACGCCTGCAGGATCGACTTCTGGACCGTCTGCGGAACGCCATCCATGGA
>NZ_AGBG01000012.1:0-81812 GCF_000225005.1 Ectothiorhodospira sp. PHS-1
GCCGCTGACGGCCAGATTGTTGAGCCGTATGTCGTTGTCCGGCCGACGACCGAGGGTGATGGTTTTGTGCCCCAGGGGATAGTCGGCGATGAAGGTGTCACCACAGGAAATGCAGAGTCTGGGCATGGTTGACGGTTCGCCTCCTGCAAATCAACGCCAGAAATCGATCATGCGTCGGTACCAGGGCATCCGGCGGGGCAGCGGCAGCGCCGGCCTTGCCAGGACTACGGAAATATTGTCCCGGCCGCCGTATTCGTTGGCCTTGTCGATCAGCAGATGGGTTGCCTGTTCCAGGTCACCGGGATGATTGCGCAGGATATCCTTGATGAGGGCATCGTCGAGCATGTCGTTGAGACCGTCGGAGCAGAGCAGGTAGAGGTCTCCGGGGAGCACCATTTCATTCCGGATATCCACGGCCACCGTGGTGTCGATACCCAGTGCACGGGTGACCAGATTCCGATTGACCGATGCCAGTGCTTCCTGATGGGAGTAAAAGCCGCGATCCACCATTTCCTGGATCAGGGTGTGATCCGTGGTCATCTGTTCCAGGCGATCCTCGCGAAAGCGGTAGATTCTTGAATCGCCCACATGGGCCAGGATCGCGTGATGGTGATTGAACAGGGCCATGACCAGGGTGGTGCCCATGCCAGCATGACCGGCATTGATCCTGCCCGCCTGCTGGATGGCCGTGTTGGCATTGATGATGGCCCGTCGCACGGCGAGGCTGTCATCCCGAGGCTCGGTGACTCCGTTCCGGCGTTCGGTGCCTTGGTCGGCGAGACACTGCCTGAGGTTCTGCAACACGGTATCCACCGCCAGACGACTGGCGACCTCGCCGGCCAGGTGGCCCCCCATGCCGTCGGCAACCACGACGATGCCCAGTTCAGGGTCTTCGCCGATGCAATCCTCGTTGTGAGGGCGGACCTTGCCGGGATGGGTGCGGCCGAATATCTGCAGTGTTTCGAAAGGGGACATGGCGGCGGCTTGGACCATCGGGCAACGGTGGAAGTCGGTTACCCAGGAATCATAGGCCGGACTGGTCCCGGATGCCATGCATCCTGGTTGAAAGGTACCACCCCGCCGCCGAAGCGGCGGCATCTCGATCAGCTTTCCCGCGGATTGGCGTCCACGTAGAGATTGAGCTGCTGGCCAGGGCGGATCAGATGGCCATCCAGCTGATTCCAGTCCTGTATGTCGCTGATACGCACGCCGAAGCGTCGGGAAATGGAGGACAGGGAATCACCGGGACGAACGGCATAGGTCAGGACATTCCCCCGGTTACTGCCGGCCGCTGCCGCCATGGCGGTTTCCGCTTGGCGTATCAGCAGGGTCTGGCCCGGCCGCAGGGTGGCATCGCTGGAGATGCGGTTCCAGGCCGCCAGTTCCCGAAGGGTGACGCCGTAGGTCCTGGCAAGGCCCCAGAGGGTATCACCCGGTTCTACCCGGTGATGGAGCGTGCGGCTTCGTGACGCCTGCCGGTTTTCGTCCTGCCGCCCTGCGGCAACCTCCTGGGTGGAGGGCTCGGCGGTGGGGATGAGCAGATGATCTCCAACCCGGATCAGGTGAGTGTTCAGTTCGTTGGTCCGTTGCAGGAGTGCGACGCTGGTATTGTAGCGGGCCGCGATATGCCCCAGCGTCTCGCCGGGCCGAACCTGGTGACGCAGCCAGGACACCCGCTGTTCGCGGGGCAGGGCGGCGAGGGCAATCTGGAAGGATTCCACCCGGTCCAGCGGCAGGAGCAGGTGATGGGGGCCGTCCGGGTCCGTGGCCCAGCGGTGGAAGGCCGGATTGAGTTGCATGATCTCGTCCAGGGACAGGTCCGCCAGCTCCGCGGCGACGCTCAGTTCCAGTTGTCCGCCCAGATCCACCAGGGCCAGACGCGGCTCGTCCGCCACCGGCCAGAGTCCGACCTGGTAGTGCTCCGGATCGGCCACGATGGCCTGCAGGGCCAGCAGCCTGGGGACGTAGTGCTGGGTTTCCCGGGGCAGGTCCAGGTTCCAGTAGTCGGTGGGCTGTCCCAGTGATTCGTTGCGGGCGATGGCCCGGCTGACGGTGCCTTGTCCGGCATTGTAGGCTGCCAGGGCCAGCAGCCAGTCGCCGTCGAAGCGTTCATTCAGTTGGGTGAGGTAGTCCAGGGCCGCATGAGTGGAGGTGTGAATGTCCTTGCGGCCGTCGTACCACCAGTTCTGATGGAGGCCGAAATGACGGCCCGTGGAAGGGATGAACTGCCAGATGCCCGCCGCCTGTCCCGAGGAATAGACATCGGCACGGTAGGCGCTTTCCACCACCGGCAGCAGCAGCAGTTCGGCGGGAAGGTCCCGGGCTTCGATTTCTTCCAGGATATAGTGCAGGTAGGGTTCCGCCCTGGCCAGGACCTGGCCCAGATAATCGGAGTTGGCCTGGTGCCACTGAATGTAATGCTGGACCCGCTCATGGTCCCGCTCATCCGGCAGGCCGAACCCTTCGCGGACCCGTCCCCAGATGGTTTCATCCGTGGTGGGCGAGGGCGAGGGCGAGGTATCGGCCAGTGGCTTTGCCACGTTGATCCGGGGCCTGGGCTTGGCCGCCGTCTCCCCTTGAGGGGCGAGCCGAGCGGTCTGGGTGTTCTTCGCGACAGGGTCTGCCCCGGCAAGAGTCGGGGTCTCCTGAACGGCGTGTCCTCCATCCAGGCTGGCGCAGGCGGATAGCAGCAACGTCGCTCCCAGCAGGACGCCCCCAAGACCTTTCGGCTTGTTCTTTTTCATAGGGACGCTAGGATAACGGGGCGTCCCCGTGCCCTCAACCCCGGCGAGAGACTTATTATCGCTGGCCATGCCCCCCCTGAAGATTCTATGCTCACCTGATGTCGTCACCCAGAACCTCATGTGCCCGGCACCGGGAATGCCTGCAAGCCTGGTATGGGTCTGCGCCGGGGCGAGCCATGCAGGCGGCCCTGCAGTCCCATCTGGACCGTTTCGTACCGCAACTGTTCGGCTATCATGCCCTGCAGATCGGGCATCTGGATCCGAACCATGACCTGCTGGCCGCCAGCCGGATCCACCATCGGGTACGCCTGGAATGCGACCCCGGCCGCGGGGATGTCAGTGCCTTGGCCGATGCCCTCCCCATCCTCACCGACAGCATGGATCTGGTGGCGCTGGTACATTGTCTGGAACAGGTGGAAGATCCTTACCAGGTCCTGCGCGAGACGGATCGCATCCTGGTGCCCGAGGGCCATGTCCTGATCGTTGGTCTCAACCCCCTCAGCCTGCCGGGGTGTCTGGGGATGCTCCCCGGGCGCCTCGGCGGCAAGGGGGCGCCCTGGTCCGGTCAGTGCCACGCCACGGGTCGGGTCCGGGACTGGCTGGCCTTGCTGGGGTTCGAGGTCCTGGCGCGTGCCTACGCGGGCTTTCGCCCGCCGGAGGGCCGTTCCGGATTCAAGGCCCGCCTGCGGGTGGTGGAGTGTCTGGGGGGGCGTCATCTGCCCTATCTGGGGGCCGGCTACGTGATTCTGGCCCGCAAGCGCGTGGCTAATGTACTGCCTCTGCGAACACGCTGGCGACCGTCCCGGAACAGGGTGCCCGGCGGCCTGGCCAGCCCCTTTTGCCGGAGAACGGATCGTGACTGACGTGGTGGAAATCTTTACCGATGGCGCCTGCCGGGGCAACCCGGGGCCCGGTGGCTGGGGGGCGTTGCTGCGCTTCGGCCCCCATGAAAAACAGCTCAAGGGGGGCGAGTCCCAGACCACCAACAACCGGATGGAGCTGATGGCGGCCATTGCGGCGCTGGAACTGCTCAAGCGCCCTTGTGTGGTGGATCTGACCACCGATTCCCAGTACGTCAAGAACGGGATCAATCAATGGTTACCCAACTGGAAGCGTCGCGGCTGGCGTACCGCGGCGGGTGAGCCGGTGAAGAACCAGGATCTGTGGCAGCGCCTGGATGAGGCGGCTTCACGGCATCAGGTGCGCTGGCACTGGGTACGAGGACATAACGGACATCCCGAAAATGAACTGGCTGATCGTCTGGCCAACGAAGCCATCGATGCCCTGCGGGTGAAGTGAGGAACGACCGTGACTCTGCAAGCCAATGACCGGATCGTGATCCTGGATACGGAAACCACCGGCCTGGAGCCGTCCGACGGCCACCGCATCATCGAAATCGGCTGTGTCGAGATGGTGCGACGTCGCCATACCTCCCGCCATTACCACCAGTATCTGCAGCCGGACCGGGAAGTGGACGCCGGGGCGGTGGAAGTCCACGGCATCACCAACGAATTCCTCGCCGACAAGCCGCGCTTTGCCGATGTGGTGGAGGATTTCATCGAGTTTGTCCGCGGCTCGGAACTGATCATCCACAATGCCCCCTTTGACGTGGGTTTCATCAACCACGAGTTGTCCCGGTTGGACGGGGACTGGGGCAGGCTGGAGGATTACTGCACCATCACCGACTCCCTGGCGACGGCGCGCAAGATGCACCCGGGGCAGCGCAACAGCCTGGACGCCCTGTGCAAGCGCTACCAGATCGACAATTCGGGCCGGGAGCTCCACGGCGCATTGCTGGATGCCCGCATCCTGGCGGAGGTCTACCTGGCCATGACCGGCGGCCAGAAAAGCCTGTCCCTGGGCATGGAGTCGGAAGGGCAGGGGGGCGCCTCGACGGATACCCGCATCCGCCGGCTACCGACCGACCGATCCCCGCTGGCGGTCATCCGCCCCACCGAGGCGGAGCAGGAGGCCCATGAGGCCTATCTCAAGGTGCTGGCCAAGGCGGGTGAGGTCCAGGCCTGGTAACAACAGGCCTGGCGCCGGCGGTCAGCGGGTCACGCTCTTGACCACTCGGGCCTTCTCCCGCTGCCAGTCCCGCTCTTTCGAGACCGCTCGCTTGTCGTGTTCCTTCTTGCCCTTGGCCAGGCCGATTTCCAGCTTGGCGCGGCCCCGCTTCCAGTACAGGGCCAGCGGCACCAGGGTGTACCCCTTGCGCTCCACCTGCCCGATGAGCTTGTTGAGTTCGGCCCGGTGCAGCAGCAGCTTGCGGCTGCGCATGGGGTCCGGGTGAATGTGGGTGGAAGCGGTGGCCAGCGGGGTGAGATGGGCACCGAACAGCCAAGCCTCACCGGCCTTGATCAGGACATAGCTCTCACTGAGCTGCACCCGTCCGGCCCGCAGGCTCTTGGCCTCCCAGCCCTGCAGGGCCAGGCCTGCCTCGAAACGCTCCTCGATGAAGTATTCGTGCTTGGCCTTCTTGTTCAGGGCGATGGTGCTGCCGCCCGAGGCATTTTTTGATTTTTTGCTCATCCGCCGATTATAAACGAGCTGTCTGATGCAATGGACTGCCGATGCTGTTTTCCGGCGGCTCTTTTACCGTGTGTGTTACTGGGGGTTTTCGGCCGGAATTCCGCAGACGTTGAGCCGTGGCGCTAAATTCCGCAAAATGCGCCGATCGCGTGGGGGAAACCATCAATGAGAAGAGAAAGCTCGATTCACGGCCAGTGGTCCTCGAAGCTGGTCTTCGTCCTGGCGGCCACTGGTTCGGCCGTCGGTCTGGGCAACATCTGGCGTTTTCCCTACATCGCCGGAGAGAATGGTGGCGGCGCCTTCGTGCTCATTTATCTGGCCTGTATCCTGCTGATCGGTCTGCCCATCATGATGGCGGAGATCGCGTTGGGCAGGAGGGGCCGGCAGAGTCCCATCAACACCATGGCCACCCTGTCCCGGGAGGAAGGGCTGCATCGGGCCTGGGGTTTCGTCGGCTGGCTCGGCGTGGCGGCGGGCTTCATCATCCTCTCCTACTACAGCGTGATCGCGGGCTGGTCCCTATCCTACGTCTTCAGGGCCGCGGGCGGCGCTTTCACCGGTCTGGATGCCGATGGGGTCAGGGGCATGTTCAACGCCCTGGTGAGCGATCCGGAGCGGCTGCTGGCCTGGCATACCCTGTTCATGATCATGAATGTCCTGGTGGTGGCCCGGGGAGTGCGTTCGGGGCTTGAGAAGGCGGTCAAGTTCCTCATGCCCGCACTGTTCGGCTTGCTGCTGTTGCTGGTGGGCTATTCCATGAGCCAGGGTCACTTCATGGAGGGGGTCAGTTTCCTGTTCAAGCCGGACTGGAGTGAGGTGAGCGGTGACACCATCTTGCTGGCCATGGGGCAGGCCTTCTTCACCCTGAGCCTGGGTATGGGCGCCATCATGATTTACGGCTCCTATCTGAGTTCCAAGGCTTCCATCCTCAAGACGTCCGCCACGGTGGTGTCGGCGGACACCGCCGTGGCCCTGCTGGCCGGTCTGGCCATCTTCCCCATCGTCTTTGCCAGCGGTCTGGCGCCCGGTGAAGGTCCTGGTCTGATCTTCATCACCCTGCCCATGGCCTTTGCGGAGATGCCGGGCGGACTGATCTTCGGTACCCTGTTCTTCCTGCTGCTGGTCACCGCGGCCTGGACCTCGTCCATTTCCCTGATGGAGCCGGCGGTGGCCTGGTTGGCGGAGAACCGGGGCTTTGACCGGCCCATGGCAGCGGTGATCGTGGGCGGCATTGCCTGGTTCCTGGGGTTGGGGACCATCCTGTCATTCAGCCTCTGGTCCAATCCCATCGGCTTCAGCCTGACCATCGGCGGCGAGGCCACCTTCATCGGCGGCACTCTGTTCGAGATGGCCGATTACCTGACTTCCAACATCATGCTGCCCCTGGGGGGACTGCTGATTGCCCTGTTCGTGGGCTGGCGGATGACCCAGCGTTCCGTGGAGGATGAGCTGGACCTGCGCAGCCGGGTACTTTTCAGGGCATGGTATTATGTCCTGCGCTTCGCCGCCCCGATCGGCATCCTGCTGGTCTTCCTCAAGGCGGTCAATCTCATCTGATAACCAGGGGAGCTTCATGCCTTCCATAAGTCGTCATGCGCTGGTGCCTTACACGCCCAAGGAGATGTTTGATCTGGTGAACGACGTGGCGGCCTATCCGCGCTTTCTGCCCGGTTGTCGCAGTTCCGCGGTGCTGTTCGCCAATGAGGATGAGGTGAAGGCCAGCATCGAGCTGGCCAAGGGCGCCGTGCGCAAGTCGTTCACCACCCGCAACCGCCTGCAGCGCAACAAGATGATCGAGATGCGTCTGGTGGAGGGGCCGTTCCGGCATCTGGAGGGTTTCTGGCGTTTCGATGCCATGAGCGACACCGCCAGCCGGGTCTCCCTGGACCTGGAATTCGAGTTCTCCAACCGGATCATGAGCATGGCCTTTGGCCCGGTGTTTCACCAGATCGCCAACACCCTGGTGGACTCCTTCGTCAAGCGAGCGAGGGAGGTCTACGGTGTCCGATGAACGTCTCCGGGTGGAGGTGGCCTACGCCCGCTCCGACCAGCAGTGGGTGCTGGAAGTGTCCCTGCCCCAGGGGGCGACGGTGGAAGATGCCATCCGTCAGTCCGGTATCCTGGACAAGGTGCCGGAGATCGACCTGACGGTGAACAAGGTCGGTGTCTACGGCAAGCTCGCCAAGCTCAATGCTGTGCTGAACCAGCGTGACCGGGTGGAGATCTACCGGCCATTGATCGCGGATCCCAAGCAGGTGCGCAAGAAGCGCGCCGCTGAAGGCAAGGCCATGAAGAAGGGCGCCGGGGAGGCCTGACGGCCCCCTCGTCAGCCCACTTCACATCACTGCCGCGGGCCGCTGTCCTCGATCCCCGACACCAGGCCGCCATCGAACAGGATGATGACCCGTCGATGCACTGCCGGGCCGTCACCGGGCTTGAGGTAATACACGTAATCCCATCGACGATCCCCCTGGAAAGGGTCTTTCAGTACCGGTTCTCCCAGCAGGAACCGGACCTGCCGCTGGGTCATGCCGATCTGAACCTGTTCCAGTCGGCTCTCCTCGATGGCATTGCCCTGTTGCACGTCTGGCCGGTGCACGGACAGCAGGCCGCTGCCGCAACCCTGCAGTAATCCGCCAATGAGGATAGAATAAAGAATCAGTCTTGCCATAATTGCGTCCTGTAGGCCGTGAGTTGCAAGATGGGCCACGTTCCGAAAACCAATAGCGCGGGATTCTACACCAGGTGTCGGATCATCTCGCATGGAGATCAACTCCCATGGAAACCCAAGAGATCAAGAAGGCCGGACTCAAGGTAACGCTTCCCCGCGTGAAGATCCTGCAGATCCTGGAGACTGCGGAAGACCATCACATGAGTGCCGAGACCATTTATCGCCAGCTGTTGTCGGCGGGCGAGGAGATCGGTCTGGCAACGGTCTACCGGGTGCTGACCCAGTTCGAGGCGGCCGGCCTGGTCAGTCGTCATCATTTCGAGGGTAATCAGGCCGTGTTCGAGCTGGAGCGCGGACGTCATCATGATCACATCGTCTGCGTGAAATGCGGGCGCGTGGATGAGTTCGTGGACCCGATCATAGAAGAACGCCAGAGGGCGATTGCCGGCAAGCTGGGGTACACCATCCAGGACCATGCCCTGATCATCTACGGTGAGTGCAGTCAGGGCGGTTGCCCCAAAAAGCAGGCGGCCGACGGCGCGGATTGATTAACCGGTCGCTGCCCGGGTGATCATTTCCCGGGCATGGGCCAGGCTCTGTTCGGTGATCTCGACACCACCGAGCATCCTGGCCAGCTCCCGTACCCGGTGCTCGTCCGCCAGTGAGCGGATGCGCGTGGTGGTATGGTTCTTGCCTTTGTGCTTCTTCACCTGCAGGTGCCGGTGGGACTGGGCCGCTACCTGGGGCAGATGGGTCACGCACAGCACTTGCCGATGCTCTCCCAGACCGCGCAGTTGACGTCCCACCACTTCGGCCACGCCGCCGCCGATCCCCGTATCCACTTCGTCGAAGACCAGGGTGGCGATGGGCAGGGCATGGGCCGCGATCATCTGGATGGCCAGGCTGATGCGGGAGAGTTCACCGCCGGAGGCCACCTTGGCCAGGGGCTGGAGGGGTTGCCCCGGGTTGGCGCTGACCAGAAATTCCACCCGATCCATGCCGTGGGCCGATGGCTGCCCCCGGCCGTCATCCTCCACGCTGCAGGCAAACCGCCCACCTTCCATACCCAGCGCCTGCATGGCCTGGGTGACGGCCTCCGAGAGTTTTTCCGCCGCCCGGCCGCGGGCGTCCGAGAGTTCGGCGGCCTGGTGCAGGCAGGTCTGCAGTGCCTGTTCCACCGCCCGGGTGAGTGCCTCCAGGTTTTCACCGCCTTCCTCCAGCCGGCTTAGCTCCGCCTCCAGTGCGTCCAGCAACTGGGGCAGGGCCGAGGGGTCTACCCGGTGCTTGCGGGCCAGGTCCTGGATGGCGGCCAGGCGGGATTCGAGGAAATTCAGCCGTGCCGGATCCATTTCCAGACCGTCGGCATAGCGGCGTAGCCAGTCGGCGGCTTCGCGGATCTGTATCTGGGCGGCCGCCAGCAACTCCCGGGGTTCCGTCAGGCGGCTGTCCAGGGCCTGCAGATGTTCGATGTCGGTGCAGAAGCGTCCCACCACGGATTCGGCGCTGCCGTCGGCTTCATAGAGGCCCTGGTAGGCGGTTTCGGCCGTCTCCAGCAGGCGCCCGGCATGGGCCAGGCGACTGTGTTCTTCCTCGATCCGTTCCAGTTCTCCCTCCGCCAGGTCCAGGGCCCTGAGTTCGTCGGTCTGAAATCGCAACAGGTCCCGGCGGGCCGCCCTGGCTTCGCCGTCCTCGCTCAGTTCCGCCAGGCGTCGGGCGGCCTTCTGCCAGGTGCCGTGATCACGGGCCATGGCGGCGAGTCGTTCCGGGTGGTCGGCGTAGTCGTCCAGGATGCGGCGCTGGACTTCCCGGCGCAGCAGGGACTGATGGGCATGCTGGCCATGGATGTCCACCAGCATCTCGCCCAGGGCCTTGAGGGATTGGAGGGTTACCGCCGAACCGTTGATCCAGGCCCGGCTCTTGCCGTCCCGGGCAATGACCCGCCGGATCAGGCATTCTTCCGTATCCAGATCCTGTGACTCCAGCCAGGCACGAGCCTCCGCCTCCCGGCTGATGTCGAAGCGGGCGCTGATCTCGGCCCGTTCCGCGCCGTGGCGGACGGCAGTGCTGTCGGCACGGTCGCCCAGCACGAGGCCCAGGGCATCCACCAGAATGGATTTGCCGGCGCCGGTTTCCCCGGTCAGCGCGGTCATGCCCGTGGACAGGTCCAGGGACAGTTCATCGACGATGGCGAAATCTCGGATCTGGATGTGGGTCAGCACGGTCGGGATTCGCGGTTGGAGGTTATGGGCATGTCGCGGGCGACGGCCCGGATCACCGTGAGAGGGTAAAGAGTAAATCCCCCCGAAGGAAGGGGGGAAGCAGGGATTTTGTTGTATGTTTGATCAGTGCTCAGGGTTGTTCTCCCCAGCCCAGTTTCAGCCTCAGGATCTGCAGGTAGTCGTAGCCGGTGGGGTGAATCAGGCGCAGTTTGCGGAGTTTGGGCTCGATCACGATCCGGTCCAGTGGCTCCATGTCGAAGGTATCCTGGCCATCGAAAGCCACCTGGGCCAGGGTGCGGCTATGCTCGTTGACGGCGATCTCGATACGGTTGCCGGCGGGGACCACCAGGGGGCGATTGCTCAGGCCATGGGGGCAGATCGGCACCATGACCACGGCCTCCAGGCAGGGGGACAGGATGGGGCCGCCGCCCGACAGGGCATAGGCAGTGGAGCCGGTGGGAGTGGCCACCACCATGCCGTCGGCCCGCTGGGTGTTGACGAAACGGCCGTTGATCCAGGTGTCGAACTCGATCATGCGCACGGCGTCACGAATGTGCATGACCACATCGTTCAGGGCATCCTGGGCCGCCACCACGTCATCCCCCCGCATCAGGCGGGCATGCAGCATGCTGCGTCGGTCCTCCACATAGAGACCGGACAGGATCTCGTCCAGCCGCCCCAGCATCTCGTGGGGGGAGACGTCCACCAGGAAGCCCAGGCGACCCGCATTGACACCCAGCAGCGGTACCTCGGCATCCACCAGGGTGCGGGCCGCGCCCAGGAAGGTGCCGTCACCACCCACCACGATGGCCAGGTCCGCTTCGGCGGCCATGTGTGTGCGTGTCACCGGCTCACCGGCGGAGGTGTCATCCAGCCAGGGCAGCACGCTGTCATCCAGGAGGATGCGGCGCTGATGGTGCTGCAGATGCCCGATCAGGGCCTCCAGGATGTGTCCCAGGCGCTGTTCCTGGGTCTTGGCAATGATGCCGATGGTGTGGAAAGAAGGATTCATGCAGGGGATTATGGTGGAAATGCGTGGCGGGTGGCGAGTGCCGGCAGGCTAGCCACCCGCCGTTTCCTTGAGTAACATGCGAAGCCTGGCACTCACACTCAACGAGTGCCAGGGTGGACCATGAAGACATCCCCGACAACACAATCTCAGGCTCTTTCCGAACGTGCCCGGCTGCTGCTGCGGGCGCTGGTGGAGAGCTATGTGCGCGACGGACAGCCGGTGGGCTCCCGTACTCTGGCTCGTACCGCCGGTCTGGATCTCAGTCCCGCCTCCATCCGCAATGTCATGGCGGATCTGGAAGACCTCGGGCTGGTCAGCTCTCCTCATACCTCGGCGGGACGGATTCCCACCTCCCTGGGTTATCGCCTGTTCGTGGATTGCCTGCTGGAAGTCAAACCCCTGGACAGTGCCGAGGTGCGCGCGCTCAAGCAGCGCCTTACCCCTGACATGGACACCAAGGCCCTGGTGGAGTCCGCCTCGGACCTGCTTTCGGCCATCACCCAGATGGCCGGGATGGTCAGGGTGCCGCGGCGGGATCATGCCGCCCTGAGTCAGATCGAGTTTCTCAAGCTGTCCGGGCGCCAGGTGCTGGCGATCCTGGTGATGAACAAGCGGGAAGTGCAGAACCGCATTCTGGAACTGGACCGGGAATATTCCCACGCCGAGTTGCAGCAGATGGCCAATTATCTCAACCAGCACCTGGCCGGGCGCGACCTGCGGCAGGCCAGGGAGCAGGTGCTCAAGGAGATGAAGGCCGTCCGCGAGCATGTCAATTCCCTCATGCTGGCCGCCATCGAGCTGGGCGAAAAGGCCTTTTGCGACGACGAGGGCGGCGATGATCTGGTCTTTGCCGGTCAGATCCACCTCATGGACTACGCGGAACTTTCCAGCGTGGAGAAATTGCGCAACCTGTTCGAGGCCTTCAACGAAAAAAGGCAGTTGCTCACCCTGCTGGACAGTTGCATCAGTGCCGAGGGGGTCCAGATCTTCATCGGCCAGGAGTCGGGGCATCAGGTGCTCGATGACTGCAGCGTGGTGACGGCTCCCTACAGCGTGGGCGGCCGGATCGTGGGCGTGCTGGGGGTGATCGGCCCCACCCGCATGGCCTACGAACGCATCATTCCGGCGGTGGACATCACCGCCAGGCTGCTGGGCGCGGCCTTGAATTCCCGTAACTGAAGTCCCACATACGAAGGCATGCCCTCACCGGGTCATCAGCGGTGAGAGGGGCTTTTTTGCCGAATACACCAAAGACATGAGCAGATCGGAGTTTTCCATGGCGAACGAGGAACAAGTCGATAAACCCCAGCATGAACAGGCGCCCGCGGCCCCTGAAGAGACGACGCCGGAATTCAGCCCCGGGGCACTGCTCAAGCAGCTTGAAGACGCACAGAAACAGGCCCAGGACCACTGGGACAAGCTGGTGCGCGCCCAGGCGGAGCTGGAAAACCTGCGCAAGCGCATGAGCCGGGATGTGGAAAATGCCCACAAGTATGCCCTGGAACGTTTCGCCGGTGAGCTGCTGCCGGTGAAGGACAGCCTGGAAATGGGCCTGGATGCCGCGCGCGGCGAGGCCGACCTGAACAAGATTCGCGAGGGTACGGAGCTGACCCTGAAGATGCTGGAGCAGGTGATGGCCAAGCAGGGCATCGAAGTGGTGGACCCCGCCGGCCAGCGCTTCGATCCGGAGCGCCATCAGGCCATGTCCATGCAGGAAAATGCCGAACTGGAACCCAACACCGTCATGACCGTGCTGCAGAAGGGGTATGCCCTCAATGATCGTCTGCTGCGCCCCGCCATGGTGATTGTCAGCAAGGCACCGGCGGCCGGCAGCGAATGACCCCGAGGGACGGATTTTTCGCCGGGGCTTGAAAAGGCCCGGCGGCACCCCCATCAAGCGGGTAATCCCGGATTCACGGCATTGACAGAAACCTGAACACTTTTGGAGACACACATGGGCAAGATCATCGGTATCGACCTGGGCACGACCAATTCCTGCGTCGCCATCATGGAAGGCGGCAATGCCAAGGTCATTGAAAACGCCGAGGGCAGTCGTACCACCCCCTCCATCGTGGCCTTCGCCGAGGACGGCGAGGTGCTGGTGGGCCAGTCCGCCAAGCGCCAGGCGGTGACCAATCCCCAGAACACCCTGTTTGCGGTCAAGCGCCTGATCGGGCGCCGCTTCGAAGAACCCGAAGTGCAGAAGGACATCAAGCTGGTGCCCTACAAGATCGTCAAGGCGGATAACGGCGACGCCTGGGTGGACGTGCGCGGCAAGAAGATGGCCCCTCCGGAAATCTCCGCCCGCGTGCTGCAGAAGATGAAGAAGACCGCCGAGGACTACCTGGGCGAGCCGGTCACCGAGGCGGTGATCACCGTGCCGGCCTACTTCAACGACTCCCAGCGTCAGGCCACCAAGGACGCCGGCAAGATCGCCGGCCTGGAAGTTCGCCGCATCATCAACGAGCCCACTGCCGCGGCCCTGGCCTACGGCCTGGACAAGAAGCGCGGTGACAGCAAGGTGGCGGTCTATGACCTGGGCGGCGGCACCTTCGATATCTCCATCATCGAGATTGCCGAAGTGGACGGCGAGCACCAGTTCGAGGTGCTGGCCACCAACGGCGACACCTTCCTGGGCGGCGAGGACTTCGACTCCCGCCTGATCGAATACCTGGCGGCCGAGTTCAAGAAGGAGCAGGGCATCGACCTGACCGGCGACCCGCTGGCCATGCAGCGTCTGAAGGAGGCCGCCGAGAAGGCCAAGATCGAGCTTTCCTCCAGCCAGCAGACCGACGTCAACCTGCCGTACATCACCGCCGACAACACCGGGCCCAAGCATCTGAACATCAAGGTGTCCCGCGCCAAGCTGGAAGCCCTGGTGGAAGAGCTGGTCAAGCGCACCATCGAGCCCTGCAAGGTGGCCCTGAAGGATGCCGGCCTGTCCGTGTCCCAGATCGACGACGTGATCCTGGTGGGCGGCCAGACCCGCATGCCCAAGGTGCAGGAGGCGGTGAAGGACTTCTTCGGTAAGGAACCCCGTCGCGACGTCAACCCCGACGAGGCGGTGGCGGTGGGCGCCGCGATCCAGGGTGGCGTGCTGGGCGGCGACGTCAAGGACGTGCTGCTGCTGGACGTCACGCCCCTGTCCCTGGGTATCGAGACCCTGGGCGGTGTGATGACCAAGCTGATCGAAAAGAACACCACCATCCCCACCAAGACCTCCCAGGTGTTTTCCACCGCCGAGGACAACCAGACCGCGGTGACGGTGCACGTGCTGCAGGGTGAGCGCGAAGTGGCCCATGCCAACAAGTCCCTGGGTCGCTTCGATCTGGCGGATATCCCGCCGGCTCCCCGTGGCGTGCCTCAGATCGAGGTGGTGTTCGACATCGATGCCAACGGCATCCTCAATGTGTCCGCCAAGGACAAGGCCACCGGCAAGCAGCAGTCCATCGTCATCAAGGCCTCTTCCGGTCTGAACGATGCCGAGATCGAACGCATGGTCAAGGATGCCGAGGCCCATGCTGAGGAAGACAAGCGTTTCCACGAACTGGTGGGCGTGCGCAATCAGGCGGACAACCTGATCCACTCGGTGGAGAAGACCCTCAAGGACATGGGCGACAAGGTGGAGGCCGGCGAGAAGAGCGCCATCGAATCCGCCATCAGTGCCCTGCGGGATGCCATGAAGGGTGACGACAAGGCGACCATCGAGGACCGCACCCAGAAGCTGGCCGAGGCCTCCGGTAAGTTGGCGGAGCGCATGTATGCCCAGCAGGCCGAGGGTGCCGCCGCCGAAGGCGCCGGTGATGCCCAGGGTCAGGCCGGTACCAAGGGTGCCCAGGACGATGTGGTGGACGCCGAGTTCGAAGAAGTGGACGATAAGAAGAAGTAACGGCCAAGGCCCGTCCCAGGACGGGCCTTTCCCACTGCATCCGGGTCCGTTGACCGGCAGGTGCCCGCAACCGGGGCATGTGCCGGTCCACGGGCTTTCACGTTTCTGCAAGACCCACGGTAATCATGGCAAAACGCGACTATTACGAAGTCCTGGGGGTGGCGAAGAACGCCAGCGAGGACGCACTCAAGAAGGCCTTCCGTCGGTTGGCCATGAAATATCATCCCGACCGGAACCCCGGCGACAAACAGGCGGAAGAGCATTTCAAGGAGGCCAAGGAGGCCTACGAAGTGCTGTCCGATGCCCGCAAGCGGGCCGCCTATGACCAGTTCGGTCACGCCGGCGTGGAAGGGGCCGCCGGTGCTGGCCGTGGGGGACCGGGAGGCGCCAGTTTCAGCGACATCTTCGAGGACCTGTTCGGCGACATCTTCGGTGGTGCCGGTGGTCGCGGCGGCAGCAATGCCTTCCGCGGCGCGGACCTGCAGTACAACCTGGAGATGACCCTGGAAGAGGCCGTCTTCGGCACCGAGGTGAAGATCCGTGTGCCTACCCTGGTGACCTGCAAGGCCTGTCACGGTTCCGGTGCCGAGCCGGGTACCAGCCCCGAAACCTGTCCCACCTGTAACGGGGTGGGGCGGGTGCGCATGCAGCAGGGTTTCTTCTCGGTACAGCAGACCTGCCCCCGCTGTCGCGGTACCGGCAAGATCATCGCCAAGCCCTGCGGGAGTTGCCGGGGGCAGGGCCGGGTGGAGGAGCGTCGCACCCTGAGCGTGGCCATTCCCGCCGGTGTGGACAGCGGCGACCGTATCCGGCTGTCCGGAGAAGGGGAAGCCGGTGTCAACGGCGGACCGTCCGGGGATCTGTACGTGCAGGTCCATGTCAAGCCCCACAAGCTGTTCACTCGTAAGGGCAGCGACCTGTTCTGCGAAGTGCCCATCAGCTTCGCCGTCGCCACTCTGGGGGGCGAACTGGAGATTCCCACTCTCAAGGGTCGGGTGGCCCTGAAGATCCCCGCCGAGACCCAGTCGGGCCGCCTGTTCCGTCTCCGTGGCAAGGGCGTCAAGTCTGTGCATGGGGGGGGCGAGGGTGACCTGATCTGCAGCGTCAAGGTGGAGACGCCGGTGAACCTCACCAAGGAGCAGAAGGAGTTGCTGGAGCAGTTCGATGCCGCCATGAAAGCGGGCGGCCAGAAGCACAGCCCTCAGCACGAGGGCTGGCTGGACGGAGTGAAGGGGTTCTTTGAAGATCTCAAGTTCTGGAGAAAGTCATGAGTGCGGTACGCGTAGCCATTGTCGGCGCCGGTGGGCGAATGGGGCGCACCCTGATCGAGGCGGCGATCCTGGCCCCGGGGCTTGAGCCCACCGTGGCCACCGAGATGCCGTCCAGCAGTCTGCTGGGGGCGGATGCCGGTGAACTGGCGGGCCTGGGGCGCCTGGGGGTGACCCTGGAGGCGGACCCGGCGGCCGCCGTCGACCGGTTCGATGTGTTGGTGGACTTCACGCGTCCGGAGGGCAGTCTGGCGCATCTGGAAATCTGTCGTCGGGCGGGCAGGGCGATGGTGATCGGGACCACCGGCTTCACCGACGCGCAGAAGGCCGTGATCCGCAAGGCCGCCGAAGAGATTCCCGTGGTCTTTGCACCCAACATGAGCGTTGGGGTCAACCTGTGTCTCAAGCTGCTGGATCTGGCGGCCCGGGTGCTGGGTGACGAGGTGGATATCGAGATCGTTGAGGCCCATCACCGGCACAAGGTGGACGCACCTTCCGGTACCGCCCTGCGCATGGGCGAGGTGGTGGCGGATGCCCTGGGGCGTGACCTCAAGACCTGCGCCGTCTATGGCCGGGAAGGGGTGACGGGCGAACGGGATCGGCAGACCATCGGTTTCGAGACCATTCGGGCCGGTGACATCGTCGGCGAGCACACGGTGATGTTTGCCGGTCTAGGGGAGCGGGTGGAAATCACTCACAAGGCCTCCAGCCGCATGACCTTCGCCAAGGGCGCCATGCGCGCCGCCGCCTGGCTCAACGGCCGTCCGGCGGGGTTGTACGACATGCAGGACGTGCTGGGACTGGCCGGATAGGGCGTCTCACCAGGCAGGGGCTTCATTGGACGAAATGGCCCTGATCCGCTAGAATTTACGCCATTCAACAGGTCTTGAAATCCCTGACAGGGCTGGTTGGGTCTCCCAACCCGCCCTGTTTCTATGTGTGCCGGAGGACTCTTTGAGAACCACACCCGCCTTGCTGGCTTTGGAAGATGGCAGTCTGTTTCACGGTTACGCCCTGGGTGCGGAAGGAACCACCGTGGGTGAAGTCGTGTTCAATACATCCATGACCGGTTATCAGGAAATCCTCACGGATCCTTCCTATTCGCGTCAGATGGTGACGCTCACCTATCCCCACATCGGCAACACCGGTATCAATCCCGAGGACGAGGAAGCCGAAGGCCCCCAGGCCGCCGGACTGATCGTCCGCCATGTGCCCGAGCGCATGTCCAACTGGCGTGCCACCGAAACCCTGCCCGATTACCTCAAGCGCCACGGCATCGTTGCCATCACCGGCGTGGATACCCGTCGCCTGACCCGTCTGCTGCGGGAAAAGGGTGCCCAGAACGGCTGCATCATGGCCGGCGAGGTGGACGAGGCCAAGGCCCTGGAAGCTGCCCGCGCCTTCCCCGGCATCAACGGCATGGATCTGGCCCGGACCGTCACCACCGAGACGACCTTTGAGTGGACCGAGGGTGGCTGGAGCCTGGGTGAAGGCTATCGGCAAGAACCCGTCGAGCGTCCTTTCCACGTGGTCTGCTACGACTTCGGCGTCAAGCGCAACATGCTGCGCCTGCTGGTGGATCGGGGTTGCCGTGTCACCGTGGTGCCCGCCACCAGTACCGCCGAGGAGATCCTGGCCCTGAATCCGGACGGTGTCCTGCTTTCCAATGGTCCCGGTGATCCGGCGCCCTGTGATTACGCCATCCGCGGCATTCAGGGGCTGCTGGAAAGAAACATCCCCCTGTACGGGATCTGTCTGGGGCATCAGCTGCTGGGGCTGTCCGTGGGTGCGAAGTCCATGAAGATGAAGTTCGGCCATCATGGCGCGAACCATCCGGTTCAGGATCTGGTCACCGGCAAGGTGATGATTTCCAGTCAGAACCACGGCTTTGCCATCGACGAGAAGACGTTGCCGGCCAATGCCCGGACCAGTCATCGTTCCCTGTTCGACGGTACCCTGCAGGGCATCGAACTGACCGACCGGCCCGCCGTGAGTTTCCAGGGCCATCCCGAGGCCAGTCCCGGCCCCGAGGACGTGGCCCCGCAGTTCAATCGGTTCATCGAGATGATGAGAGCCCGTCGGGGTTCCGGCGCCTAGTCCTGGTTCCGCATTAAAGACCGCCCCCCATTTTGCCCGCCGGCGCCTTCAACGGCGCCGGGCTGTTCACGGTAGGACACGCATGCCAAAGAGAACCGACATCCAGAGCATCCTCATCATAGGCGCCGGCCCCATCGTCATCGGCCAGGCCTGTGAGTTCGACTACTCCGGCGCCCAGGCCTGCAAGGCCCTGCGCGAAGAGGGTTACCGGGTCATCCTGGTCAACTCCAACCCCGCCACCATCATGACCGACCCGGAGATGGCCGATGCCGTCTACATCGAGCCGGTGGAGTGGAAGACCGTCGCCCGCATCATCGAGCGGGAGCGCCCGGATGCGGTGCTGCCCACCATGGGCGGACAGACCGCCCTCAACTGTGCCCTGGATCTGGCCCGCAACGGCGTGCTGGAAAAGTTCGGCGTCGAGCTGATCGGCGCCACCGAAGACGCCATCGACATGGCCGAGGACCGGGAGCGCTTCCGTCAGGCCATGGACGAGATCGGCCTGGCCTCGCCCAAGGCCTTTATGGTCAACAGCTGGGAAGAGGCCCAACGGGTGCAGCCGGAGATCGGCTATCCCATCATCATCCGTCCCTCCTTCACCATGGGCGGTAGCGGCGGCGGCATTGCCTACAACCGGGAAGAATACGAAGAGATCGTCAGGCGCGGCCTGGACCTGTCTCCGGTCAACGAGGTGCAGGTGGAGGAGTCCGTGCTGGGTTGGAAGGAGTACGAGATGGAGGTGGTTCGCGACCGCGCGGACAACTGCATCATCATCTGCTCCATCGAGAACCTGGACCCCATGGGCGTGCATACCGGTGACTCCATCACCGTGGCCCCGGCCCAGACCCTGACGGACAAGGAATACCAGATCATGCGCAACGCCTCCCTGGCGGTGCTGCGCAAGATCGGCGTGGACACCGGCGGCTCCAACGTGCAGTTCGCGGTGAACCCGGAGGACGGCCGTCTGGTGGTCATCGAGATGAACCCCCGGGTATCCCGTTCCTCGGCCCTGGCCTCCAAGGCCACCGGCTTCCCCATCGCCAAGGTGGCGGCCAAGCTGGCCGTGGGCTTCACCCTGGATGAACTGCGCAACGAGATTACCGGCGGCGTGACCCCGGCCTCCTTCGAGCCGTCCATCGACTACGTGGTGACCAAGATCCCCCGGTTCACCTTCGAGAAGTTCCCCACCGCCAAGGCCAAGCTGACCACCCAGATGAAGTCCGTGGGCGAGGCCATGGCCATCGGCCGCACCTTCCAGGAGTCCTTCCAGAAGGCCCTGCGCAGCCTGGAGACCGGCAGTGACGGCCTCAACGAGATGGTGGATTTGAACGCGGAAGATGCCGAATCCATCATCCGCAGCGAGCTGGCCGATGCCGGTCCCGAGCGCATCTGGTACGTGGCCGATGCCTTCCGCTTCGGCCTGACCCTTGAACAGGTGCATGAACTCAGCCGCATCGACCCCTGGTTCCTGGCCCAGATCCAGGAGCTGGTGGACATTGAGCGGGATCTCAAGAGCCGGTCCCTGAAGGATCTGGATCGCCGGACCCTGTTTACCATCAAGCAGTACGGCTTCTCCGACCGCCGTCTGGCCAAACTGCTCGACGAGACCGAACGGACCGTGCGCGCCTACCGTCATGAACTGGGCATCCATCCCGTCTACAAGCGGGTGGACTCCTGTGCCGCCGAGTTCGCCTCCACCACCGACTACATGTACTCCACCTATGAGGAGGAGTGCGAGGCCAACCCCTCCGGCCGCGAGAAGATCATGGTCCTGGGCGGCGGCCCCAACCGGATCGGACAGGGGATCGAGTTCGACTACTGCTGCGTGCATGCCGCTCTGGCCATGCGCGAGGATGGTTACGAAACCATCATGGTCAACTGCAATCCGGAGACCGTCTCCACCGACTACGACACCTCCGACCGACTGTTCTTCGAACCGCTGACCCTGGAAGACGTGCTGGAGATCGTGCACCTGGAAAAACCCAAGGGCATCATCATTCAGTTCGGCGGCCAGACCCCGCTGAAGCTGGCCCGGGACCTGGAGGCCGCCGGTGCGCCGGTGATCGGCACCACCCCGGACTGCATCGACCTGGCGGAGGACCGGGAGCGCTTCCAGCAGCTGATCGAGAAGCTGGAGCTGGTTCAGCCCCCCAACCGCACCGCCCGCAGCGTGGACGAGGCGGTACGCCACGCGGAGGCCATCGGCTATCCGGTGGTGGTACGTCCTTCCTACGTGCTGGGCGGTCGTGCCATGGAGATCGTCTATAACGAGATCGACCTGCGCCGCTACATGCGCGACGCGGTGAAGGTGTCCAATGACGCCCCGGTACTGCTGGACCGCTTCCTCGATGATGCCGTGGAGGTGGACGTGGATGCCATTTGCGATGGCAAGGATGTGCTCATCGGCGGCATCATGCAGCACATCGAGCAGGCCGGCGTGCACTCCGGTGACTCCGCCTGCTCCCTGCCGCCCTACAGCCTGAGCATGGATCTGCAGAACCAGATCATCGAGCAGGTGCGCAAGATGGCGCTGGCCCTGGGCGTGGTGGGTCTGATGAACACCCAGTTCGCCATCCAGCGGGACCGCATCTTCGTGCTGGAGGTGAACCCCCGTGCCTCCCGTACCGTGCCCTTCGTCTCCAAGGCCATCGGCATGCCCCTGGCCAAGATCGCTGCCCGCTGCATGGCCGGCCGCTCCCTGGTGGAGCAGGGCGCCACCGAAACCGTGGTGCCTGACTACTACTCGGTGAAGGAAGCGGTCTTCCCCTTCATCAAGTTCCCCGGTGTGGACCCCATTCTTGGCCCCGAGATGAAGTCCACCGGCGAGGTCATGGGCATGGGCCGCAATTTCCCCGAGGCCTTTGCCAAGAGCCAGCTGGGTGCCGGTGTCAAGCTGCCCGAGACCGGTAAGGCCTTCATCAGCGTGCGTGAGGTAGACAAGCCCGGCATCATCCAGGTGGCAAAGGAACTGGCGGCCCGTGGCTTCGAGCTGATCGCCACCCACGGCACCGCCCAGGCCCTGGAGGCCGCCGGCGTGACCTGTGAGCGCATCAACAAGGTGACCGAAGGTCGACCCCATATCGTCGACATGATCAAGAACGACGAGATCAGCCTGATCATCAACACCACCGAAGGCAAGCAGGCGATTGCCGACTCCTTCACCATCCGCCGTGAGGCCCTGCAGCACAAGGTGACCTATACCACCACCCTGGCTGGTGCCTATGCCACGGTCCAGGCCCTGGAGTATCTGGACAGCGACCGGGTGTACTGCCTGCAGGAGATGCATAAGGAGACCTGCTCATGAACAAGACGCCTCTGACGGTACGTGGGGCCGAATTGCTCAAGACGGAGCTGCAGCGCCTCAAGAGCGAGGATCGTCCGCGGGTAATCGCCGCCATCGCCGAGGCCCGTGCTCACGGCGATCTGAAGGAAAATGCCGAGTACCATGCGGCGCGCGAGCAACAGGGCTTCATCGAGGGGCGCATCAAGGAACTGGAGGCCAAGCTCTCCAATGCCCAGATCATCGATGTGACCACCCTCAACGCCGGCGGCAAGGTGGTCTTTGGCGCCACCGTGGAACTGATGGATCTGGACTCGGATGCGGAGGTGACGTATCAGATCGTGGGTGACGATGAGGCCGACATCAAGATGGGCCTGATTTCGGTGAATTCACCCATCGCCCGGGCCATGATCGGCAAGCATGAAGGGGACGAGATCCACTTCAGTGCCCCGGGCGGAGAAAAGCACTTCGAGATCCTGGCGGTACACTACCGCTGATGGTCTCGGCAGGCCCTTCCCCCTTGCGGGGGAAGGGCCTCGGGGTTTAGGGCAGTTCAATCACCGGCTTGTCCGGATTGCGCCGGAACAGGGTGGCGATGAATCCCACCCGCTGTACCAGTTCCGCCCCGGTCTGCTCGCGGATCTCATGGATCGCCGCGTCCCGCTGTTCCCGGTCGCCGATGGCGACCTTGATCTTGATGAGTTCATGGTGGTCCAGCGCCTTGCGGATTTCCTCCATGACCGGCTCGGTGAGGCCGTTGCGGCCGATGCTGACCACGGGTTTACGGGAGTGCGCCAGGGCACGCAGGTGCTTGATGTGTCTTTCAATGGGCATGTCAGGGAAAAATCCGCAAGAATAACCAGGACGCGGGGGCATCCCGCGAGGTGACAGGACGGCCGGGGCATGCGGGCCGTTCCTCAAGTCGCCGAGTCTAGCATGCGCACACCCGCTGTAGGAGTCCGGCCCCGGGCAATATTGTCCGCCGGTCCCGACCCCACAAAGGGAAGCAACCCCGGAAATCCAAGACCCATGGCACGTAGCAAGACCAGCAGTCGCTGGCTCAAGGAACACTTCAGCGATCCCTTCGTCCAGAAGGCGCAGCAGGAAGGCTGGCGCTCCCGCGCCGTCTACAAGCTGCAGGAGATCCAGGCCCGTGACCGGATCATCCGGCCCGGCATGAGAGTGCTGGACCTGGGGGCCGCCCCCGGCGGCTGGACTCAGTTCGCCGTCGGTGAGGTGGGGCGCAAGGGCCGCGTGATCGCCTCCGACATCCTGCCCATGGATGCCATCGAGGGGGTCACCTTCATCCAGGGGGATTTTCACGAAGAGGCGGTGCTGGAGGCCATCCTCGCCGCCCTCGGCGATGAGCCGGCGGACCTTGTAATCTGCGACATGGCTCCCAATACCAGTGGTGTGGAGGCCGTGGATCAGCCACGGGCCATGTATCTGGCGGAGCTGGCCCTGGATACGGCGGGCCGGGTGTTGAAACCCGGCGGTGATTTCCTGGTCAAACTGTTCCATGGAACGGGCTTTGACGACTACGTGAAGACCCTGCGCGGACAGTTCGACAAGGTGCAGATCCGCAAGCCCGAGGCGTCACGGTCCCGATCGCGGGAAGTTTATGCGTTGGCCAGGGGCGTCAAACTGGTGTAAGGTCAGCTAAACCACGAGCACACGACAGACAAAGTCGAGGTAGACCCTTGAACGAGCTGGTAAAAAACCTGATTATCTGGGCGGTTATCGCCATCGTGCTGATGTCGGTGTTCAACAACTTCAGCCCGACACAACCTCAGCCCCAGGCCTGGTCCTATTCGGAATTCCTCAATGAGGTGAAGGCCGGACGCATCGACAGCGTCTTCATTGAGGACAAGACCATTCACGGCCGTACCATCGGCGGCGAGCGCTTCAATACCTACGCCCCCAATGATCCGGGCCTGATCGGCGATCTGCTGGCCAGCAATGTTGAGATCCGCGTCGAGGAGCCGGCCCAGCGTTCTCTGCTGATGGATATCCTCATCAGCTGGTTCCCCATGCTGCTGCTGATCGCGGTCTGGATCTACTTCATGCGCCAGATGCAGGGTGGTGCCGGCGGTCGGGGGGCCATGTCCTTCGGCAAGAGCAAGGCCCGCATGATGGGCGAGGACCAGATCAAGGTCACCTTCGGCGATGTGGCCGGCTGTGACGAGGCCAAGGAGGATGTCTCCGAACTGGTGGACTTCCTGCGCGACCCCAGCAAGTTCCAGAAGCTGGGCGGCAAGATTCCCCGCGGCGTCCTGATGGTGGGCTCCCCCGGTACCGGCAAGACCCTGCTGGCCAAGGCCATTGCCGGCGAAGCCAAGGTGCCCTTCTTCAGCATCTCCGGTTCCGATTTCGTGGAGATGTTCGTGGGCGTGGGTGCTTCCCGGGTCCGCGACATGTTCGATCAGGCCAAGAAGCATGCCCCCTGCATCATCTTCATCGACGAAATCGATGCCGTGGGCCGTCATCGTGGCGCCGGTCTGGGGGGAGGGCATGACGAGCGCGAGCAGACCTTGAACCAGTTGCTGGTGGAAATGGATGGTTTCGAGGGCAGCGAAGGCATCATCGTCATTGCCGCCACCAACCGTCCCGACGTGCTGGACCCGGCACTGCTGCGTCCCGGTCGCTTCGACCGTCAGGTGGTGGTGCCCCTGCCGGATGTGCGTGGTCGCGAACAGATCCTCAAGGTCCACATGCGCAAGGTCCCCCTGTCCGAGAACGTGCGCGCCGACCTGATCGCCCGCGGTACGCCCGGCTTTTCCGGTGCGGACCTGGCCAACCTGGTCAACGAGGCCGCCCTGTTTGCGGCGCGCTCCAACAAGCGACTGGTGGAGATGATCGACTTCGAGCGCGCCAAGGACAAGATCATGATGGGCGCCGAGCGCAAGTCCATGGTGATGAGCGACGACGAGAAGAAGTTGACTGCCTATCATGAGGCCGGTCACGCTATCGTCGGCCGCCTGGTGCCCGAGCATGACCCGGTCTACAAGGTGAGCATCATCCCCCGCGGGCGTGCCCTGGGCGTGACCATGTTCCTGCCCGACGAGGACCGCTACAGCCACAGCAAGACCCGACTCGAGAGCCAGATCTGCTCCCTGTTTGGCGGCCGCATCGCCGAGGAGATCATCTTCGGCGCCGACAAGGTGACCACGGGCGCCTCCAACGACATCGAACGGGCCACGGCCATTGCCCGCAACATGGTGACCAAGTGGGGCCTGTCCGATCGCCTCGGTCCGTTGTCCTACGGCGAGGAGGAAGGTGAGGTGTTCCTCGGCCGCCAGATGACCCAGCGCAAGCAGATGTCCGATGAGACCGCGCACGCCATCGACGAGGAGATCCGTCGCGTCATCGACACCAGCTATGAGCGTGCCAAGGAGATCCTTGAAGCCAACATGGAGAGGCTTCATACCATGGCCGACGCCCTGATCAAGTTCGAGACCATCGACGTGGATCAGATCAACGACATCATGGAAGGGCGCGAGCCCCGTGAGCCCGGTGGCTGGAGCGGTGGCAGTGAATCCGGTAGCGGTGGCGCGACCGGTCGCGATCAGGAAAAGGGTGACAGCAAGGGCGTCATCGGCGGTCCCGCCAGCCAGACCTGATGCCGTCATCACTGTGAGAAACGGGCCGTCGATGCACTGTCCGTTGGAGAAGCCGCCTTTTCGAGAGCGGCTTCTTTGTTTCAAACCTGCCCCCTTCATCGATCGATCCCGTACCCCGGATGCATGACATGAGCCATCACGCCGCGTTGCCCCAGATCATGGGGATTCTCAATGTCACCCCCGATTCATTTTCCGACGGCGGCCGTTTCCTGGCGCCTAGGCAGGCCATCGAGCGGGCGCTCGCCATGGTGGAGGAGGGGGCGGGCATCATCGACGTGGGGGGGGAGTCCACCCGCCCCGGGTCGGCCGGGGTGTCCCTCCAGGAAGAACTGGATCGGGTCATCCCGGTGGTGGAGGCCATTGCCGCACGGGTGGATGCGTTGATCTCGGTGGATACCAGCAAGCCGGAAGTGATGCGCGAGGCCTGCGCCGCCGGTGCCGGCATGATCAACGATGTCTTCGCCCTGCAGGCCCCCGGCGCCCTGGCCGTGGCGGCCGGGACGAAGGCGCGGGTCTGTCTGATGCACATGCAGGGAGAGCCCCGCGGCATGCAGGTCGATCCCCGTTATGACGATGTGGTGGCGGAGGTGCGGAATTTCCTCGCCGCCCGCGTGGCCGCCTGTCTTGAGGCGGGAATTCCGAGGGATCACCTGGTGCTGGATCCGGGGTTTGGTTTCGGCAAGACTCATGCACACAATCTCGCCCTTTTCCAGCAGTTGCCGGCGCTGGCCGTGGATGGGCTGCCCTTGCTGGTGGGGGTGTCCCGCAAGAGCATGATCGGTAAAATGCTTGGCGATGACCGCCCGCCCCGGGAGCGCATCACGGGAAGTGTGGCGGCGGCCTTGCTGGCAGCCCAGCGCGGTGCCCGGATTCTGCGTGTCCACGACGTGGGCGCCACCCGGGATGCACTGCGCGTGCTGGCTGCCCTGGCATAGCCAACGACAACGACAGCACTGCCCCGCCAGGCTCATTCACTGACTCAGGTACGACCATGGAAAGACAATATTTCGGTACCGACGGCATCCGTGGCCGCGTCGGACGCCATCCCATGACCCCGGATTTTGCCCTGCGCCTGGGCTGGGCGGTGGGACGGGTGCTGGCGCAGGACGGCAAGGGCCTGGTCCTGATCGGCAAGGACACCCGGGTTTCGGGTTACATGTTCGAGTCCGCCATGGAGGCGGGCCTGTCCGCCGCCGGCGTGGATATCCGTCTCCTCGGCCCCATGCCCACGCCCGCTGTGGCCTATCTGACCCGCACCTTCCGGGCCTCGGCCGGCATCGTCATCAGTGCCTCGCACAATCCCTATTACGACAACGGCTTCAAGTTCTTTTCCAGCAGCGGCAACAAGCTCCCGGATGCGGTGGAGCAGGCCATCGAGGCGGAGCTGGAAAAACCCATGGAGACGGTGGATTCCGCCGAGCTGGGCAAGGTGGAGCGAATGGTGGATGCCGCCGGTCGCTATATCGAGTTCTGCAAGGGTACGATCCCCACCGGCACGACCCTGCGCGGATTGAAGATCGTGGTCGACTGTGCCCATGGCGCCACTTATGCGGTGGCGCCCCACGTGTTCGAGGAATTGGGCGCCGAGGTGATTCCCGTCGGCGTGGAGCCGGACGGCTTCAACATCAACGAGGGTTGCGGCTCCCTCCATCCCCGACAGCTCCAGACTGCGGTGCTGACCCATCAGGCGGATCTGGGCATCGCCCTGGACGGGGACGGTGATCGCCTGATCCTGGTGGACGAAAAGGGTGAAGTGGTGGATGGTGACCAGGCCCTGTGCATCATTGCCCTGGCCCGGCATGCGGACGGCATCCTGCAGGGCGGGGTGGTAGGCACCCTCATGAGCAATCTGGGGCTGGAGCAAGCCCTGTCGGCCAGGGGGATCCCGTTTCGCCGTGCCGCCGTGGGGGATCGTTATGTGATGGAGGCCCTGCAGTCGGAAGGCTGGGTGCTGGGTGGGGAATCCTCCGGACATCTGATCTGCCTGGACCGCACCAGTACCGGAGATGGGATCGTGGCGGCCCTGCAGATTCTGGAGGTCATGCGCGCCTCCGGCAGACCCCTGTCGGCATTGAAGGCGGTGATGGAGAAGTATCCGCAGACCCTGGTGAATGTCCCCATCAACGCCGCCACATCTCGTGCGTCCCTGCTGGACCACCAGGAGATCACCACGGCGTTGCAATCAGCCGAGGACACCCTGGCCGGTCGCGGACGTGTCCTGCTGCGCCCGTCGGGCACCGAGCCCCTGGTCCGCGTGATGGTGGAAGGGTCCGATCTGCGCCTGGTGAGGCGGATTGCCCAGGATCTGGCCGATGTGGTGCGCCGGGCCGCCGAGGCAGGATGAAATTGATTTATCCGCGCCGCGAAGGTAGGATTCCCGGCTCCATACAACACGCAGTGCGAACTCAGGAGCAGATTCATGCGCAGGCCCCTGGTAGCCGGTAACTGGAAGTTGAATGGTTCACGCAATGCCAACCAGACCCTGATGCAGGCGCTGGTGGGCCCCGTGAGCGAACTGGGCAAGGTGGACGTGGCGGTCTGTCCCCCCTTTGTCTACCTGGAACAGGTGGCGGGGCTGTGCCGGGACGGCGGTATCGCCCTGGGTGCCCAGGATGTGTCGGATCAGGACAGCGGTGCCTTCACCGGCGAGGTGTCCGGAGACATGCTGCGGGAGATGGGCTGCACCTGTGTGATCGTGGGCCATTCCGAGCGCCGTACCTTGTACGGCGAGGATGATGCCTTTACCGCGCGCAAGTTCGCCGCCGCCCGTCGCCATGGTCTGACCCCCATCCTGTGTGTGGGTGAGCTGCTGGAAGAGCGTGAAGCCGGCGTCACCGAATCCGTCGTGGCGCGCCAGCTGGATGCGGTGTTGGCGGTGGAGGGGATTGAAGCCCTGGCCGATGCCGTGATTGCCTATGAGCCCGTGTGGGCTATCGGCACCGGCAGGACCGCCACGCCCGAACAGGCGCAGGCGGTGCATGCCTTCATTCGTGCCCGTCTGGCGGACCGGGATCCGGCCGTGGCGCGGAAGGTGCGTATCCTGTATGGCGGCAGCGTCAAAGCCGATAACGCCGCCGAGCTGTTTGCACAACCCGATATCGATGGCGGCCTGATCGGCGGCGCCTCACTCAAGGCCTCGGATTTCCTGGCAATCTGCAAGGCCGCAGAACAAGCAGGTTGAAATCGTCATGCTGTATGGCATTTTGCTCGTTATCCAGGTCATCCTGGCCATTGGACTGATCGCCCTGATCCTGCTGCAGCATGGCAAGGGGGCGGACGCCGGCGCGGCATTCGGCAGCGGGGCTTCGGCCACCGTGTTCGGGGCTCGCGGTTCTGCCAATGCCCTCAGTCGCGCCACCGCCTTTACGGCCACCGCCTTTTTCGTCAACAGTCTGGCGCTGGCCTACCTAGTGGCCAACCGGCCCGAGGCACCCAGCGTCATCGATCTGATCGATACCGCCCCTCGCGTCATTGAGCAGCCGGTGGATCAAGTGCCCGCCGACCGCGTGCGCGATATACCGGCCGACGTGCCGAATTGATTGGAAAATAAAGCGAAATTTGGGGTTCACCCCGGCGCGGTTTCTGATAGAATGCCGGTCCGGCGGGCAAGCTGACATGGCTTGGCAAACCGCCGGAGCAAACCTCGTTGTTTAATATTGCAGATGTGGTGGAATTGGTAGACACGCCGTCTTGAGGGGGCGGTGGCGAAAGCCGTGTCGGTTCGAGTCCGACCATCTGCACCATCTTTTTTGTCCTTGTCAGTCCTGATCCTGCATCCAGCGCCAATTTTCCCGCACCTCTTTCCTGTGCGAGGCGCGTCTTCCCCGCGCGGGGTCTTGCCCGCCTGGCAGGGTTTTTGTGACGACCGCTCGACCTTTCATTGGAAGGGTGGATATTGCGGATTGTCAAAATAATTTGCTGACTTATCAATGCATTAGTTTTATTGGGAGCTTGACACTTTTTTTATGGGTGTCCTAGACTCTCCCGGGCCTCTGAAGCATTGGCACTTTACGCCGGCTCAAATAACTAATAAAAAGATGTGCCTGGATTTGAATCACGGGCACACGAAAAATCACCAAGTCCTGCCCCAGGCCATTCAGCGATGGGTCAGGAGGAGAGGGAAATGCTGGAAAACTACCTGCCAATACTGGTGTTCATTGGCATCGGGCTGCTTGTCGGCGTCATTCCCCTGGCGATCGGCATGGCCGTGGGGCCACGCAAGCCCGACAGTGCCAAGGACTCACCCTATGAGTGCGGCTTCGAGGCTTTTGAAGACTCCCGCATGAAATTCGACATCAGGTTCTACCTGGTGGCCATTCTCTTCATCATCTTCGATCTGGAAATCGCGTTTCTCTTCCCCTGGGCCGTGGCCCTGGATGAGATCGGCATGTTCGGCCTGCTCGCCATGGCCATGTTCCTCGGCATCCTGGTGATCGGCTTCATCTACGAGTGGAAGAAGGGGGCCTTGGAATGGGAATAGAGGGCGTCCTGGAAAAGGGCTTTGTCACCACCTCCGCGGACAAGCTCATCAACTGGGCCCGGACCGGATCGCTCTGGCCGATGACCTTTGGCCTGGCCTGCTGTGCCATCGAGATGATGCATGCGGGTGCCGCTCGCTACGACATGGACCGGATGGGGGTGATTTTCCGTCCCAGTCCGCGCCAGTCCGATGTCATGGTGGTGGCCGGTACCCTGTGCAACAAGATGGCACCCGCCCTGCGCAAGGTCTATGACCAGATGGCCGAGCCCCGCTGGGTCATTTCCATGGGATCCTGCGCCAACGGGGGAGGGTACTATCACTACTCCTACTCGGTGGTGCGCGGCTGTGACCGTATCGTGCCCGTGGATGTCTATGTCCCCGGATGTCCTCCCACCGCGGAGGCCCTGTTGTACGGCATTCTGCAATTGCAGAACAAGATCCGTCGCACTCAGACCATTGCCCGCTAGCCGGCGGTCTCCAGCCTGGACTTCACGATGAGCGAGAAACTCGACAGACTGGCCGCGTGCCTGGAAGAAAAGATCAAGGGCCGGATCAGGCGCCTGCACCAGGCCTGTGGCGAATTGACCCTCGAAGTCTCCGCCGGAGACTTGCCGGACGTTGCCGGGACATTGCGACGGGACCCGGAACTGGGGTTCGACATGCTGGTGGATGTCTGCGGAGTGGACTATTCCGCCTACGGGGTGACGGAATGGACCACCGAGTCCTCCACTGCCGAGGGCTTTAGCCGTGGGGTGGAGAAGGCCACCTTCGGCCGTTTCACCTTTGATGAAGCCCCGCCTGCCTCCGGCCGCTCCGGTCCCCGTTTCGCCGTGGTCTACCACCTGCTTTCGGTGGCCCACAATCATCGCCTGCGGATCCGGGTGTATTGCGAGGATGACGAGTTTCCCACCATGCCGTCCCTGGTGGAGGTCTGGAACAGCGCCAACTGGTTCGAGCGCGAGGCCTTCGACCTGTTCGGCATCGTCTTCAATGGTCATCCGGACCTGCGTCGCATCCTCACCGACTACGGCTTTGTCGGCCATCCCTTCCGCAAGGACTTCCCCCTGGTGGGCCATGTGGAGATGCGCTACGACCCGGAACAGCGCCGGGTGATCTACCAGCCCGTGACCATCACCCCCCGGGTCCTGGTGCCCAGGGTGATCCGCAAGGACCATCGCTATCTGGACGATGCCGCCGAGGAGAAGTCCGCCGATGCCTGAGATTCGCAATTACACGCTTAACTTTGGTCCTCAGCACCCGGCCGCCCACGGGGTGCTGCGACTGGTACTGGAGATGGACGGCGAGGTGGTGCAGCGTGCTGATCCCCATATCGGTCTGCTGCACCGGGGCACGGAAAAACTGGCCGAGAGCAAGCCGTTCAACCAGAGCATCGGCTACATGGATCGCCTGGACTACATGTCCATGATGGTCAACGAGCACGGCTACGTGAAGGCCATCGAGCGCCTGATGGGGATTGAGCCGCCGCTGCGTGCCCAGTACATCCGGGTCATGTTCGATGAGATCACGCGAATCCTGAACCATCTGCTGTGGCTGGGCACCCACGCCCTGGACGTGGGCGCCATGACCATGTTCCTGTACTGCTTCCGCGAGCGCGAGGACCTGATCGACTGCTACGAGGCGGTCAGCGGCTCCCGCATGCACGCCACCTACTATCGTCCCGGCGGTGTCCATCGGGACCTGCCCGGCACCATGGCCCAATATGAGCCTTCCCGCTGGAAGAGCGCGACGGATGTGAAGCGTCTCAACGAGAGCCGCTCCGGTTCCTTGCTGGATTTCATTGAGGACTTCACCCGCCGCTTCCCGACCTGCGTGGACGAGTATGAAACCCTGCTCACGGATAATCGCATCTGGAAGCAGCGCACCGTGGGAATCGGCGTGGTCAGCCCCGAGCGTGCCCTGCAGACGGGGATGACCGGCCCCATGTTGCGCGGCTCCGGAGTGGCCTGGGATCTGCGCAAGAAACAGCCCTATGCCGTCTATGACCGCATGGATTTCGATATTCCGGTGGGGGTCAACGGCGACAGCTACGACCGCTATCTGGTCAGGATCGAGGAGATGCGTCAGTCCAACCGCATCATTCGTCAGTGCGTGGAGTGGCTCAAGACCAACCCGGGTCCGGTGATGATCGACGACCACAAGGTCGCGCCGCCGCCCCGGGAGGAAATGAAGGCGGACATGGAGTCCCTGATCCATCACTTCAAGCTCTTCACCGAGGGCTACTGCGTGCCCGAGGGCGAGGTGTATTCCGCGGTGGAGCATCCCAAGGGGGAGTTCGCGGTGTATCTGATCTCCGATGGGGCCAACAAGCCCTACCGGGTCAAGGTTCGGCCGCCGGGATTCGTCCATCTGTCAGCCCTGGACGAGATGTCCCGGGGTCACATGCTCGCCGACGTGGTCACCCTGATCGGCAGCCTGGATATCGTGTTCGGGGAGATTGACCGCTGATGTCAGCCAACCAGACCAAGGGGAAGGCCAGCCTGCTCAATGCGCATCTGCGCGAGGAGATCGATCAGTGGTTGGCCCGCTATCCGGAAGACCGGCGCCGCTCCGCGGTGCTGGGGGCCTTGCGGGCCGTCCAGCATGAGCAGGGGCACCTGAGTACCGAGATGATGGATGCGGTGGCCGAGTACATCGGCATGCCTGAGATCGCCGTCTACGAGGTGGCCAGCTTCTACTCCATGTTCGAGCTGGAGCCGGTGGGGCGTCACAGCATCTCCGTCTGCACCAATGTCTCCTGCATGCTGCGCGGCGCCGACAAGATCCTCGACCACGTGGAAAACAAGCTGGGCATCAAGCTGGGGGAGTCCACGCCGGACGGCCGCTTCTTCCTCAAGAAGGAAGAGGAGTGCCTGGCGGGTTGCTGTGGCGCCCCCATGATGCAGGTGAACCACGTCTATCATGAGCATCTCACCCCCGAGAAGGTGGATGAGATCCTGGACAAGCTGGAGTAGACGCCCATGACCAACCGCATCTGCTTCATCACCCGCCAGTTCGATGAACCCTGGACCTATGACAACTACCTCAAGGTGGGCGGGTACAAGGCCCTGGAAAAGATCATCGCCGAGAAGATGACCCCGGACCAGGTCATTGAAGAGGTGAAGGCATCCAATCTGCGGGGCCGCGGCGGGGCCGGGTTCCCCGCGGGTCTCAAGTGGAGCTTCATGCCGCGCACGGCGCCGGGTCAGAAGTACGTGGTGTGCAACTCGGATGAATCCGAGCCGGGTACCTGCAAGGACCGGGACATCCTGCGCTTCAATCCCCACGCCCTGGTAGAAGGCATGATCATCGCCGGTTATTCCATCGGCGCCACCGTCGGCTACAACTACATGCGCGGCGAGTTCATGGACGAGCCCTATCAGCGCTTCAGCCAGGCGGTGAAGGAGGCCTATGACCACGGCTGGCTGGGGCGGAACATCAAGGGCAGCGGCATTGATTTCGATCTGTATCCCACCCTGGGCGCCGGCGCCTACATCTGCGGCGAGGAAACCGCCCTGCTGGAATCCCTGGAGGGCAAGAAGGGCATGCCCCGGTTCAAGCCGCCGTTTCCTGCCAACTTCGGTCTCTACGGTCGGCCCACCACCATCAACAACACCGAGACCCTGTCCTCGGTGCCCGCCATTATCCGTGAGGGCGGCGAGTGGTTTGCCGCCCTGGGGGTGGAACGCTCCGGCGGCGAGAAGTTGTTTTCGGTGTCCGGGCACGTGGAACGCCCCGGGAACTACGAGGTGCCGATGGGTACGCCGTTTGCCGACCTGCTGGCCATGGCCGGCGGGGTCTGGAAGGGGCGCAAGCTCAAGGCGGTGATCCCCGGGGGTTCCTCCGTGCCGGTGGTGCCGGGAGATCTCATGATGACCGCCACCATGGACTATGACGGCGTGACCAAGGTGGGTTCCATGCTGGGTTCCGGTGCCGTCATCGTCATGGACGAGACCACCGACATGGTCAAGGTGCTGCAGCGTATCTCCCGCTTCTATTTTGCCGAGTCCTGCGGCCAGTGCACGCCCTGCCGCGAGGGCACGGGATGGCTCTATCGCATGGTCACGCGCATCGTGGAAGGTCAGGGCCGCATGGAAGACCTGGCGCGGCTGGACGAAGTCGCGGCCAAGATCGAGGGACGCACCATTTGCGCCCTGGGCGATGCCGCCGCCATGCCGGTGCGCAGTTTTGTGAAGCACTTCAGACACGAGTTCGAACACTACATTCAGCACGGTCGCAGCCTGGTGGCGGACGCGGCCTGACGGGTGCGGAACGGGGCAACGGGAAGTGAAGCATGAGTGACGATCTGGTCAACTTCGAGGTCAACGGCATCCCCCTGCAAGCCAGGAAGGGGAGCATGTTGATCGCCGCGACGGATGCCGCCGGTATCCGTATCCCGCGCTTCTGCTACCACGAGAAGCTGTCGGTGGCGGCCAACTGCCGCATGTGCCTGGTGGAGGTGGAGCGGGCGCCCAAGCCCATGCCGGCCTGCGCCACGCCGGTGGCCGAGGGCATGAAGGTCTACACCCGGTCGCCCAAGGCCCTGGCGGCCCAGAAGGCGGTGATGGAATTCCTGCTCATCAATCACCCCCTGGACTGCCCGGTCTGTGACCAGGGCGGGGAGTGCGAACTGCAGGATGTCTCCATGGGCTATGGCGAGGACCTGTCCCGCTACAGCGAAGCCAAGCGCGTGGTCAGGGACAAGGACATCGGCCCCCTGATCGCCACCGAGATGACCCGTTGCATTCACTGCACCCGCTGCGTGCGTTTCGGCGAGGAGATCGCCGGCATGCGGGAACTGGGCGCCACCGGTCGTGGCGAACGGGTGGAGATCGGGACCTTTGTCCAGCGTACCGTGGTGTCCGAGCTTTCGGGCAATGTCATCGACCTGTGTCCGGTGGGGGCGTTGACCGCCAAGCCGTCCCGTTTCACCTACCGGGCCTGGGAACTGATCCAGCACCCCACCGTGTCTCCCCATGACTGCGTGGGCTCCAACCTGTTCCTGCACACCTACAACGGTCAGGCCAAGCGAGTGGTGCCCCGTCGCAATGACGGCGTGAACGAAACCTGGATCGCGGACCGCGACCGGTTCAGCTATGCCGGACTGCTGTCGGAAGATCGCCTCGCCTCGCCCATGATCCGCGAAAGGGGAGAGTGGGTGAGTACCGACTGGGAAACGGCCATGACCCGTGTCATCGAGGGTCTGCGGGCACAGCCGGCCGCCGAGTGCGGTGTCCTGCTGTCCCCCCAGTCGAGCCTGGAAGAACTCTATCTGGCCCAGCAGTGGCTGCGGGGCATGGGGATCCAGTCCCTGGATCATCGCCTGCGGCAGACGGACTTCTCGGATCAGGGCCAGGCGCCCCTGTTCCCCTATCTGGGCAGCAGCCTGGAGGATCTGGAGGAGACCGGGGGTCTGCTGCTGGTGGGCGGCGACGTCCGCAAGGAACAGCCCATGTTGGCCCACCGCCTGCGCAAGGCGGCCCTCAAGGGGCGGCCGGTGATGGCCATCAATCCGCGGGATTTCGGCTTCCACTTCCCCCTCGCGCACCAGCGGGTCACCGACCCTCACGGCATGCTCACGGCCCTGGCCGGGGTGCTGCGGGCGGCGCTGGCCGGCGAGGGACAACCGGCGCCGACCGCCTTGGCCGACGTGCTCAAGGCTGTCAAGCCCGATGCCGTCGATACCGCCATGGCCGGGGTGATGGCCCAGGCAGGGGCGCGGGGACAGGTGTTGCTGGGTACCCAAGCCATGCACCATCCCCGGTTTGCCCTGCTGCGCGCGCTGGCGGGTGCCCTGTGCGAGGTCACCGGTGCCCGCCTGGGATACCTGCCCGAAGGCGGCAATGCCGCCGGTGCCTGGCTGGCGGGCGCGGTGCCTCACCGGGGCGCGGCCGGGGCGGCCCTGCAGACGGAGGGACGCCATGTGCAAAGCCTGCTGGCCGACGGCATGAAGGCCTGTGTCCTGCTGAACGTGGAGCCGGAGCTGGATTGCGACAATCCCGTCCAGGCCCTGCAGGCCCTGCAGGGAGCGGAGTTCGTGGTGGCCATGACACCGTTCGTCACCGAGACCCTGCGTCGCCATGCCCATGTGCTGCTGCCCATCGCCACCTTTGCCGAGACCTCCGGCACCTGGGTCAATGGGGAAGGCCGCTGGCAGAGCGTGCCCGGCGCCGCCACCCCGCCGGGGGACACCCGTCCCGCCTGGAAGGTATTGCGGGTACTGGGCAACATGAGCGATCTGGCCGGGTTTGAATACCTGTCCTCGGAAGAGGTGAGGGATGAACTCAAGGCCCGCCTGGCCGAGGCGGGCATCTCCGGTTTCGACAACCGGGTTTCCCTGGAGGGCCGTCACCTGGCCCTGCCGCCCAGGCCTGCCGGGCTGCAACGGGTTTCCGCCACCGCCATGTACGGGGTGGACAGCCTGGTGCGCCGGTCCCTGCCTCTGCAGCAGACGCCGGAGGCCCTTGATCGCGCGGCCCGCATCAGCGAGACACAGGCCCGCGGCCTGGATCTGCTGGGGGCCGAGGAAGTGGTGGTGCGCCAGGGCAAGCTGACTGCCCGCATGAGGCTGATGATCGACGATACGGTACCCGCCGGCTGTGTCTGGCTGCCGGGTGGCATCACGGAAACAAGCACCCTCGGCCCCGCATACGGGCCGGTGGAACTGCACAAGGTTTAAGGTCGGGGTCCGAGCATGCAGCAAGCCATGATGGAATTCTGGGACGGGTTGCCCGTGATCATGCAGATCATGACCAAGATCATGATGATCGTCGGCCCCCTGTTGCTGGTGGTGGCCTACACCACCTTCGCCGAGCGCAAGGTGATCGGCTACATGCAGGTGCGGGTGGGACCCAACCGGGTGGGGCCGAGAGGGTGGCTGCAGCCCATCGCCGACTCCCTCAAGCTGCTGCTCAAGGAAGTCATCATTCCCAGCAACTCGGACAAGTATCTGTTCCTGATCGCTCCGGTATTGGCCATTGCCCCGGCCCTGGCGGTATGGGCGGTGATCCCCTTCGATGACGGCATGGTGCTGGCCGATATCAACGCCGGCCTGCTGTATCTGCTGGCCCTGAGTTCGGTGGGTGTCTACGGCATCATCATCGCCGGCTGGGCCTCCAACTCCCGCTACGCCCTGCTGGGAGGGATGCGATCCGCCGCCCAGATCGTGTCCTACGAGATCGCCATGGGGTTTGCCCTGGTGGGCGTGGTGATGGCCGCCGGCAGCCTGAATCTGGGCGAGATCGTCATGTCCCAGCAGGGCAGTGTCTATCACTGGTTCCTGCTGCCCCTGTTCCCCCTGTTCCTGGTCTACCTGATCTCCGGAGTGGCAGAGACCAACCGCGCCCCCTTCGACGTGGCGGAAGGGGAGTCGGAGATCGTGGCCGGTTTCCATGTGGAATACTCCGGCATGGCCTTTGCCATTTTCTTCCTGGCCGAATACGCCAACATGATCCTGATCTCGGCGCTGACCGCCCTGCTGTTCCTGGGGGGCTGGCTGTCGCCCTTCGAGGGTATCCTGCCCGAGAGCGCCTTTGCCCTGCCGGTGATCGGCTGGCTGCTGGACAGCGGTATTCACTGGCTGCTGATCAAGACGGCCTTCTTCCTGTTCTGTTTCCTCTGGTTCCGCGCCACCTTCCCGCGCTACCGCTATGACCACATCATGCGGCTGGGCTGGAAGGTGCTGATTCCCGTGACCATCTTGTGGCTGTTTGTTCTGGGCGTGGCCTTTGCCCTGGGCATCGGTCCCTGGTTCGCATAAGGGAGGCTTTCATCATGAGCACGGCGATTCGCCAGTTCTTCAAGACCTTCCTGCTGTGGGAGCTGTTGCTGGGCCTGAAACTGACGGGACGGCACATGTTTGCCCGCAAGATCACCGTCCAGTATCCGGATGAGACCACGCCGGTCTCGCCTCGTTTCCGTGGCCTGCACGCCCTGCGCCGCTACCCCAACGGGGAAGAGCGCTGCATCGCCTGCAAGCTATGCGAGGCGGTGTGTCCGGCGCTGGCCATCACTATCGAGTCGGAAGCACGGGATGACGGCACTCGCCGGACCACCCGTTACGACATTGATCTGTTCAAGTGCATCTTCTGCGGCTTCTGCGAGGAGGCTTGCCCGGTGGATTCCATCGTCGAGACCCACATCATGCACTACCACTTTGAAAACCGGGGTGAGCAGATCATGACCAAGGACAAGCTGCTGGCCATCGGTGACAAGTACGAGGCCCAGATTGCCGCCGCCCGTGCCGTCGATGCGCCCTACCGCTGATCAGGGGGACTGTCTTTCATGAGTTTCGAACAGTTTTTGTTCTACTTCTTCTCCGTCGTGCTGGTGGGGGCGGCCGTGGCCATGATCACGGTGCGCAACCCGGTGCATGCGGCCCTGTTCCTGGTGCTGGCCTTTTTCACCAGCGCCGCCCACTGGATCATGCTGGAGGCGGAGTTCCTCGGCATCCTGCTGGTTCTGGTGTACGTGGGGGCGGTGATGGTGCTGTTCCTGTTCGTGGTCATGATGCTGGACATCAACGTGGCCCGGGTCAGGGAGGGGTTTGTCCGGTTGCTGCCGGTGGGGCTGGTGGTGGCCGTGGGCATGATGGTGGTGATGGCCATGGTGGTGGGGGCCAGGGTGTTCCAGGTGGAATCTCCCGGCCGGGCCGAGGCGGACTACAGCAACACCAAGGCTATCGGTGAGTTGCTCTATACCGAATATGTCTACCCCTTCGAGATTGCCGCCGTGATCCTGCTGGTGGCCATCATCGCCGCCATCACCCTGACCCTGCGGCGCCGGCCCGACAGCCTCTACATGGATCCGGCGGAGCAGATCAAGGTGCAGCGCAAGGATCGGGTGCGCCTGATCAAGATGGAAGCGGAAAAGAAGTAGCGGCATTTGCCGCAGGACCCTGGACCCGTCATGTCGCGGCGGGTTCGAAAAATGAATCCACAGGGCTGAACGAAAACCCCCAAGCGGACGCCGTCTGAAGGGCTGCGCTGGGCCAGAAACGGGACCGAGCATGATTCCTCTGTCGCATTACCTCGTCCTTGGAGCGATCCTGTTCGCACTGAGCGTCACCGGGATCTTCCTGAACAGGAAAAACCTGATCCTGCTGCTCATGTGCATCGAGCTCATGCTGCTGGCGGTGAACATGAACTTCATCGCCTTCTCCCATTACCTGGGGGATCTGTCGGGGCAGATCTTCGTGTTTTTCATCCTCACCGTGGCAGCAGCGGAGGCGGCCATCGGCCTGGCCATCCTGGTGCTGGTGTTCCGTAATCGACAGACCATCAACGTCCAGGATCTGGACGAGATGAAGGGGTAGGGCATGGATACTATCTATCTGCTCATCGTACTCGCTCCCCTGTTCGGGGCCATCGCCGCCGGTCTGTTCGGCCGGCAGCTCGGGCGGACCGGGGCGCATACCGCCACCATCGCCGGGGTAGCCGTCTCCTTCCTGCTCTCGCTGGTGGTGTTCTGGCAACACGTGATCGGCGGGGTCGAGGTCTACAACGAGACCGTCTACACCTGGCTGGTCAGTGACGGCATCCGCTTCGAGGTGGGGTTTTTGATCGACAACCTCACCGCCCTGATGATGCTGGTGGTGACCTTCGTCTCCCTGATGGTGCACATCTACACCATCGGCTACATGCGTGAGGATCCGGGCTATCAGCGCTTCTTTGCCCTGATTTCCCTGTTCACCTTCTCCATGCTGATGCTGGTGATGGCCAACAATTTCATGCAGCTGTTCTTCGGCTGGGAGGCCGTGGGCCTGGTGTCCTACCTGCTCATCGGCTTCTGGTTCAAGCGGCCCACCGCCATCCATGCCAACCTCAAGGCCTTCATCGTCAACCGGGTGGGGGACTTTGCCTTCGTGCTCGGGATTGCCGCCATCGTCTTCTACACCGGCAGCCTGGACTACGCCACCGTCTTCGGTCAGGCCGAAGGCATGTCCCAGGCCGGCATCAGTGTCCTGCCGGGCACCGAATGGTCCCTGCTGACCGTGGCCTGCATCCTGCTGTTCATCGGTGCCATGGCCAAGTCGGCCCAGGTGCCCCTGCATGTGTGGCTGCCCGACTCCATGGAGGGCCCCACCCCCATCTCGGCCCTGATCCATGCCGCCACCATGGTGACGGCGGGGATCTTCATGGTGGCGCGCATGTCGCCCCTGTACGAATTCTCCGTGACCGCCCTGAGCTTCGTGCTCATCATTGGTGCCGTCACCGCCTTCTTCATGGGGCTGGTGGGGCTGGTGCAGAACGACATCAAGCGGGTGGTGGCTTATTCCACCCTGTCCCAGCTCGGTTACATGACGGTGGCCCTGGGCGCCTCCGCCTATGCGGCGGGCATCTTCCACCTCATGACCCATGCCTTCTTCAAGGCCCTTCTGTTCCTGGCCGCCGGTTCGGTGATCATGGCCATGCATCATGAGCAGGACATCCGTCGCATGGGCGGGCTGCGCAAGTACATGCCCATCACTTATGCCACCGCCCTGATCGGCTCCCTGGCCCTGATCGGTTTCCCGGGGCTGGCCGGCTTCTTCTCCAAGGACGGCATCATCGAGGCCGTGTCACTGTCGGAGATTCCGGGGGCGGGTATTGCCTACGTGCTGATATTGCTGGGGGTGTTCGTCACCGCCCTGTACACCTTCCGCATGTTCTTCCTGGTATTCCACGGCGAGGAGCGTTTCCGCCACGGGGCACCCGGCACTGATCACGATCACGGACACGACCATGAGGGCCACGGTCACGGCCTGCAGGGAGATCCGAAGGAGTCACCCTGGGTGGTCACCGTGCCCCTGATCCTGCTGGCGATCCCCTCGGTGCTGGCGGGTTATTTCGTTGGTCCCCTGCTGTTCGGCGATTTCTTTGCCGGCGTGATCCATGTGGACGAGACCCGGGATGTACTGGCCCGTCTGGGCGAGGGCTACACCGGCGTCACGGGCTTCATCGCCCACGGCCTGGCGATGCCGCCCTTCTGGCTGGCGATGGCGGGTCTGGCCACGGCCTGGTACGTCTACATGAAGCGCCCGGACATTGCCGACAGCGCCCGCCGTCGTGCGCCCTGGGCCTACAACCTGCTCAACCGGAGCTATGGCTTCGACCAGTTCAATGAGGCGGTGTTCGCCAAGGGAACCCAGCGCCTGGGGCAGTGGTTGTGGCGCTTTGGTGACACGCTGCTGATCGATACGACCCTCGTCAACGGCAGTGCCAGGACGGTGGGCTGGTTGTCCCGGCAGGTACGTCAGGTGCAGACGGGTTACGTCTATCACTACGCCTTCGCCATGATCATCGGTCTGCTGGTACTCATCATGGCGTTTGCCTTCTAGCGCGGTCGTGCTGGGTGCAACGACAGGATCAACGCAGGATTCCACTGGGAAGAAATAATGTTCGCTGACTGGCCACTGCTCTCTCTTGTGATATGGACGCCGATTCTCGGCGGCCTGATCGTCCTGACCATGGGTGACCGGATGCCCGAGGCATCCCGGCGCGTGGGCCTGGCCTTCGCGGTGCTGACCTTCCTGGTGAGTATCCCGTTGTTCACCCAGTTCGACCGCGGCACCCACGAGATGCAATTCGTGGAGATGATCCCCTGGATCAGCACCTTCAACATCCATTACCACCTGGGCGTGGACGGGATCTCCATGCCGCTGATCCTGCTCACCACCTTCATCACGGTGCTGGTGGTCATTGCCGCCTGGGAAGTGATACAGCATCGGGTGTCCCAGTACCTGGCTGCCTTCCTGATCATGGAGGGCCTGATGAACGGGGTCTTCTCGGCCCTGGACGCGGTGCTGTTCTACGTCTTCTTCGAGGCCATGCTGATCCCCATGTTCCTGGTGATCGGCATCTGGGGCGGCCCCAACCGGATCTACGCCACCCTCAAGTTCTTCCTCTACACTTTCCTGGGCTCGGTGTTCCTGCTCATCGGCCTGATCTACCTGTACACCCAGTCCGGCAGCTTCTCCATCCTGGACTTCCACCATCTGCCCCTGGGCATGACCGCCCAGATGCTGATCTTCCTGGGCATGCTGCTGGCCTTCGGGGTGAAGATTCCCATGTTCCCGGTCCATACCTGGTTGCCGGACGCCCATGTGGAGGCGCCCACCGGCGGTTCAGTGATCCTGGCGGCGATCATGCTCAAGATCGGCGGCTACGGGTTCCTGCGCTTCTCCCTGCCTATCGCCCCGGACGCAGCCATGGCCCTGGACTGGCTGATGGTTACCCTGTCCCTGATCGCCGTGGTCTACATCGGTCTGGTGGCGCTGATGCAGCAGGACATGAAGAAGCTGGTCGCCTATTCGTCCATCGCCCACATGGGCTTCGTGACCCTGGGCTTCTTCATCGTCTTCATGATCTACAACAACACCGGCTCCTGGCAGGGGGCCGCCCTGGGGATCAGCGGCGGCATGGTGCAAATGATCTCCCATGGCCTGATCTCCGCGGCCATGTTCCTTTGTGTGGGTGTGCTCTATGACCGCATGCACAGCCGCCGGATCGCCGATTACGGCGGTGTGGCCAACACCATGCCCTGGTTTGCCGCCTTCTTCGTCCTGTTTGCCATGGCCAATACGGGGCTGCCGGGTACCTCGGGCTTCGTGGGTGAGTTCATGGTGATCCTGGCCGCCTTCCGCGCCGACTTCTGGATTGCCCTGCTGGCCGCCACCACCCTGATCCTGGCCGCGGCCTATACCCTGTGGCTGGTGAAGCGGGTGGTCTACGGCGAGGTGGCCAATGACAACGTGGCCAAACTGACGGATGTGAACCGGCGTGAGTTCTGGGTGCTGGGCGTGCTGGCCTTTGCCGTGCTCCTTCTGGGGGTCTGGCCGGCGCCCTTGCTGGATGTGCTGGACGCCACCGTGGACAACCTGGTGCGGCATATCGCCGTTTCCAAGCTCTAAGCTCTCCTGGATGCCGATATGACCTTTGAGATTCCGGATTTCATCCCCGTCATTCCCGAGCTTTTCCTGCTGGGCATGGCCTGCTTCATCCTGGTGGCGGATCTTTTCATCCCCCAGGCCCGTCGGGACATCACCTACGGACTGACCCAGTTCTCCGTGCTGGGCGCCCTGGTGTTGACCGTGTGGCTGGCCGCCCCGGAGGTGCGTATCACCATGTCCGGTACCTTCGTGGCCGATCCCATGTCGGACCTGCTCAAATCGGTGGTGTTGCTGATCTCGGCGGTGGTCTTCCTGTACGCCCGGCCCTATCTGATGACCCGGGATCTTTACCGGGGTGAGTTCTATGTCCTGGGGCTGTTCGGCGTGCTGGGCATGATGGTGATGATCTCGGCCAACAGCCTGCTCACCCTCTACCTGGGCCTTGAGTTGCTGTCTTTGTGCCTCTACGCCCTGGTGGCCTTCAATCGGGATTCCACCCAGGCGGCCGAGTCCGCCATGAAGTATTTCGTGCTGGGCTCCATTGCTTCGGGCGTATTGCTCTACGGCATGTCCATGCTCTACGGCATTACGGGCACCCTGGAGATCGCCGGCGTGACCGCGGGCATCCTCACCGCCTCCGGTGAATTCAATATGGCCCTGGTGTTCGCCCTGGCCTTCGTGGTGGTGGCCCTGGCCTTCAAGCTGGGTGCGGTGCCCTTCCACATGTGGTTGCCGGATGTGTACCACGGCGCCCCCACCCCGGTGACCCTGTTCATCAGCACGACACCCAAGATCGCCGGCCTGGCCATCATCATGCGCCTGCTGGTGGACGGCATGGGACCGCTGCACGCGGATTGGCAGGGCATGCTGCTGATCCTGGCGGTGCTGTCCCTGGCGGTGGGTAACGTGGTGGCCATCGCCCAGACCAACATCAAGCGCATGTTTGCCTACTCCACCATTTCCCATGTGGGCTTTGTGCTGCTGGCGGTCATGGTCGGAACCACGGAGGGGAATGCAGCGGCCCTGTTCTACGTGATCGCCTATGCCCTGATGGCGGCCGGCGGCTTCGGCATGGTGCTGTATCTGTCCCGCCAGGGCTTTGAGGCAGACAATATCCAGGATTTCCGCGGCCTGAATGAGCGCAGCCCCTGGTTTGCCTTCATCATGCTGCTGCTCATGGCCGCCATGGCGGGTCTGCCGCCGACCCTGGGCTTCTATGCCAAGCTGGCGGTGCTTCAGGCCGTGGTGCAGGTGGGCTTCATCTGGGTGGCCGTGTTCGCCGTGTTGATGTCGGTGATCGGCGCCTTCTACTACCTGCGCATCATCAAGTTCATGTACTTCGATAAGCCGGAAGACCGGACCGAGTTGTCCCGGGGCATGGATGTCAATGTGGTGCTGTCGGTCAATGGCCTGCTGATGCTGGGGCTTGGGATCTTTCCCGGTATCCTGATGTCTCTTACCGCGGCAGTCCGATAGGGGAGGAGAATATGGATTTTTTGCAGGTTTCTGTTTGGCTCTATCTTCTGATCGCCCTGGTGGCGGCCAATCTCCCGTGGCTCAATGAGCGGGTCCTGTTCGTCATGACGCCCCGTGGGGGCGACAAACCGGCCTTCATTCGTTTCCTGGAGTGGGGTATACTTTACGCTTTAGTGGTGGCCATCGGCCTCGGGCTGGAGCGCCTGGTCACCGGCACGATCCATGTCCAGGGCTGGCAGTTCTATGCCATCACCCTGTCCATGTTTGCCGTGTTTGCCATGCCCGGATTCATCTATCGACACGATCTGCGTCGGCACCTGATCCACCGTGGTGCATGAGTTGGAAAAAATTTGCATAAAGCTCTTGCATTGTCCGGGCAAGATCAGTAGTATACATGTCTTCAGTTGCGGGGTGGAGCAGTCTGGCAGCTCGTCGGGCTCATAACCCGAAGGTCGCAGGTTCGAATCCTGCCCCCGCTACCACATTCAAAGTAAGAAAAAACCCGCGTCCGGTTATCCAGGCGCGGGTTTTTTCGTTTCAGCTTCTCAGCGCTTCAGATCCGCCAGCAGGGCGCTCACCCGTGCCTGGATCTCGTCCCGTATCTGTCTGAAGGCCAGGGTGATTTCTTCTTCAGTACCGGTGGCTTTGGCCGGGTCCGGCAGGGGCCAGTGCAGACGACGGGTGCCCGGGGGCAGCAGGGGGCAATGCTCGTCCGCGTGCCCGCAGACCGTCACCACCAGATCCACTTCCGCCAGCATGGCATCGGTGACACGGGTGGATGCCTGGCCGCTGATGTCGATGCCCAGCTCCGCCATGGCCAGAATGGCCCGGGGGTTCTTGCCGTGGGCCTCGATGCCTGCCGACTGGATCCGGAAGGCGTCACCACCCAGATGGCGGGCAAAGCCTTCGGCCATCTGGGAGCGACAGGAGTTGCCGGTGCACAGAAAAAGGATGTTGGGGGCGTTGGATGAAGTCATGTATCGGTGCTCAGGGGGGTGGTTTAATATTTGTTCTTGCGAATATGCGATATGAAGTATATCTTGTCTGTCATGACCAGGAAATGACCCGAGAGCATCGTGCTGGAAATTTTCAATCAACTGGCCACTCTGCTGGTCTTCACGCTGGCGGGCCTGGATCCCTCGACGGCCCTGGGCGTCGCGGCCCATTTTTTTGTTGCCAGCGTCACCAAGATCTTCGCCCTGCTGCTGGTGCTCATCTATGTGCTGGCCCTGCTGCGTGCCTCCCTGGACCTGGAACGCATGCGGGCCTTCCTGGCCGGACGCAACCGCTTTTTCGGTTACCTGATGGGTTCCACCTTCGGGGCGATCACCCCTTTCTGCTCCTGCTCCAGTGTGCCGGTCTTCATCGGTTTTACCACTGCGAGGATTCCCATCGGCATCACCATGTCCTTTTTGATCACCTCGCCCATGATCAATCAGGTGGCTATCGTCCTGCTCTGGGGGCTGTTGGGCTGGCAGATCACCCTGCTGTATGTGGCGGTGGGGTTTGCCGTGGGCATGTTGGGCGGGGCCTTTCTCGATGCCATTCGTGCCGAACGATGGCTGCAGCCGTTTCTGGCCAAGGCTTACGCCGAGGCTTCGACGGATAACGTGGAGGCACCGGAGCGTCGTCGTCTGAGCCTGAAGCAACGTCATGAGTTCGCCCGCGATGAAACCCTGGAGATCCTGCGTCGGGTCTGGAAATGGGTGTTCATCGGTGTGGGTCTGGGGGCGGCCCTGTACGGTTTCGTCCCCGATGACTGGGTGGAAACCCATCTGGCGGACGGGGCCTGGTGGCAGGTGCCCCTGGCGGTGTTGATGGGGATTCCGTTGTATACCAATATCACCGGTGTGGTGCCGGTGATGGAGAGTCTGTTGCTCAAGGGCCTGCCCATCGGCACCACCCTGGCTTTCTGTATGAGCACGGTGGCGGCCAGTTTCCCCGAGTTTGTGCTGCTCAAACAGGTGATGCAGTGGCGGTTGCTGGTGATCGTTTTCGTTATGTTGCTGGTGTCCTTCACCCTGATCGGGTGGATCCTCAATGCCTTGGGGCCGCTGCTGTCGGGCATGATGTAGCCCCAAGGGACAGGCCATTTTTTCAATCACTGGAGGTGAATCATGAAAGAGATCAAGGTGCTGGGCATCGGTTGTGCCCGCTGTCAGGATACCGCCCAACTCATCGAACAGGTGGTGGGGGAAATGGGGGTGGAAGCCCGGGTGACCAAGGACACCCGTCCCGAGGCCCTGGTGGAATACAAGGTGATGTCCACCCCGGCGGTGGTAATGGATGGCATCCTGGTGCACAGCGGTTCCATGCCAAAGGCCGAACAGGTGCGGCAGTGGTTGTCTGACTGATTCATCCTGGGGAGATCGCCATGCGCATACAGGACCTGATGACGCCGGACCCGCTGAGTGTCAGACCGGATACCCCCATTCAGCGGGTGGCCCGTCTGCTGGTGAAGCACCGCATCAACGGCCTGCCCGTGGTGGAAGAGGGCGACGTTCTCGTGGGCATCATCACCACCGGCGACCTGACTCACCGCATGGCGGATGAGCGGGTGGAACCACGGGCGGCCTGGTGGAAGGAGTCCCTGTATCGTTCTCCCCTGGGGGATGCCTCCAGCGACGATCCCAACCGCATCGGCGGTCGGACTGCGGGCGAGGTGATGACTCGACAGCTGCTTACCCTGCAACCGGAAGATGACATGAGCGTGGCTGCCCGGTTGTTCATCAACCATGGTATCCAGGCGCTGCCGGTGGCGGTGGAGGGGCGGCTGGTGGGCATCGTGTCCCGCTTTGATCTGCTCAAGTGCCTGGCGGATGACCCCGGCTGCTGCAATCCGTTTCGTGCCGATACCTGACTCACAATCACCGAACCCGCCCACAGGACGTTCCCATGTTATTGACCGCCCTGACGATCTTCATCGTCACCATCACCCTTGTCATCTGGCAGCCCAAGGGGCTGGGCATCGGTTGGAGCGCCCTGGGCGGCGCGGCCCTGGCCTTAGCCACGGGGGTGGTGCAGTTCTCCGACGTCCCTATCGTGGTGGACATCGTCTGGAACGCCACGCTCACCTTCGTGTTCATCATCATCATCTCCCTGATCCTGGACGAGGCCGGTTTCTTTGAATGGGCGGCCCTGCACGTGGCCCGCTGGGGCAAGGGGAGCGGCTTGCGCCTGTACTGTTTCATCATCCTGCTGGGCGCGGTGGTGGCTGCCATGTTCGCCAACGACGGCGCCGCCCTCATGCTCACCCCCATCGTGCTGGAGATGCTCCTGGCCCTGGGCTTCACCGCCGGGGCGGCCTTTGCCTTCGTCATCGCCGCGGGCTTCATCGCCGACACCGCCAGCCTGCCTCTGGTCACCTCCAATCTGGTGAACATCGTCTCGGCGGATTTCTTCGGCATCAACTTCCGCGAGTACGCCGCCGTGATGATGGCGGTCAACGCCGTCTCGGTGACCGCCTCGTTGGGTATCCTGTATCTGTTCTTCCGCAAACAGATCCCCCGCACCTACAGCCTTGATGGCCTGCGCAGACCCGAACAGGCCATCAAGGACCCGGCCGTGTTCAAGGCGGGCTGGGTGGTGCTGGCCCTGTTGCTGTTCTGCTTTCTGGTGGTCGAGCCCATGGGCGTGCCCATCTCCGCCATGGTGGGGCTGGGTGCCGCCATCCTGCTGGCGGTGGCCGCGCGGGGGCATGTGATTTCCACCCGCCGGGTCTTCGTCAGCGCCCCCTGGCAGATCGTGATTTTCTCCGTGGGCATGTATCTGGTGGTCTACGGCCTGCGCAATGCCGGTCTGACGGCGGACATCGCCATTGCCCTGGACTGGATCGGCCAGTACGGGGTGACGGCGGCGGCGGTGGGGACCGGCTTCATCGCCGCCTTCTTCTCCTCCATCATGAACAACATGCCCGGGGTGATGGTGGTGGCCCTGTCCATCGACGAGGCCAATGTGACCGGCGTGGTCAAGGAGGCGATGATCTACGCCAATATCATCGGTTCGGACCTGGGGCCGAAGATCACCCCCATCGGCAGTCTGGCCACCCTGCTGTGGCTGCATGTGCTGGCACGGCGCGGCATCAAGATCACCTGGGGGCAGTATTTCAGGATCGGCATCCTGATCACGCCGCCGGTGCTGCTGGTCACGCTGCTGGCCCTGGCCGGGTGGCTGTCGTTGATTCGCTGATCAACCCGGCAGGCGGAGATCGAACGGGGTAAAATCCCTGTTCTAGCCATCGTCGACGATACAGGGAGTGTCGCCATGTACTGCACGCAATGTGGTCACAACAACGATCATTCAGCACGTTTCTGCTCCGGTTGCGGGGCGTCCCTCGGCACGCAGCCGCTGCCGGCCGGCATGGCGGCGGGAACGGGCGCCGCTGCCACGTCTGTCTCGGCATCGGTCAGGGATGCCGGATTCTGGTATCGCCTGCTGGCGTTTGTGATCGACATAATCATCCTGACCCTGATCACCGTCGTGGTGGCGGTTCCGCTGGGCTTTGCCCTGGGGGCATCCATGGCCGCAAGCGGCGCCACGGAGCAGGAGATCACCCTGGTTGCGGGAGACGTGGGTAATCTGCTGTCCCTGCTGCTCGGATGGCTTTACTACACGGTGTTCGAGTCCTCGAAATGGCAATCCACCCCCGGCAAGCGAATGCTGGGTCTGCGGGTGACGGACATGGACGGCAACCGGATCGGCTTCGGCCGTGCCAATGGACGCTACTGGTCCAAGATCCTTTCGGCGCTTTTGCTGTTCATCGGCTATCTGATGATCGCCTTTACCCGGCGCAAGCAAGGTCTCCATGACATGATTGCCTCCACCCTGGTGGTCAGGCAGTCGTAGACCTGCCCTCATTGATCAGCGGTCTCATCTGAAGGCCCAGGGAGGTTCCGGGTGTGGCATTCCCGCAAAAGCGGTATTCCGGAAGTGTGATGCAGGAGCTATCCAGCCCGTCATTCCCGCGCAAGCGGGAATCCAGTGGCGGGCTGAAACTCCTGGGCTCCCGCTTTCGCGGGAGTGACGACGGGAGCTGGCCAAGATGAGTGACGGCGGAGCTGGTGAGGATGAGTGGCGGCGTCAGGACGGCGCTGTTTGGTAAGATGAGCGGGATCCGGTCGCCGGCATGGCGCCCGCGGCATACCTTCCTTCCACGTTCCCCCACAATCCGGGGGCAACCAGCCAAAGCAGAGATACCGGCGGCATGAGCCTCCAGAAGACGCTGTTCGGAAAACTGCTCTTGCTGACGTTGGCCATGGTGATCCTGCTGGGCTCCCTGGTCTCGGTCGTGCTCTATCACAGTGGCCTCGACTCGGCCCAGGCGGTGATTCGCAACAAGAACCTGGCTGCCGCTCACCATATTCGCGGCTATGTGCAACCGTTGCGGTCCGTCGTGCAGTATCTGGCCGCCGAGGATTTCGTCCGTGAGGCCATGGATACGGACTACCGTGATGAGTCGCGGCTCCTGGAACTGTTCCGTGTGCTGCAGGATGCCAATCCGACCATACACTTCATCTTCGCCGCCTACGAGGACGGCCGTTTGGTCATCAATGATTATGTGCCGCCTCCCGGATTCGATCCCCGTGTCCGCCCCTGGTATGAGGCGGGGGTGCGAGCGGGCCCGGCATTGTCGGGCGGCATCCCTTACCGTGAAATCAAGTCGGACGAGTGGCTGGTGTCGTTCAGTCAGGTATTGCTGGACGAGGATGGCGGGCTACGCGGCGTGGTGGCAATTGATGCTTTGGTGGATGCGGTGATGGAGGTCATCGGCGCCCGCGATCCCTCCTTCACCACTGCCCGCAACCTGGTGCTGGATCATGAGGGCAGGATACTGTTTCATGCGCAGGATGGCTTGATTGGTACCCGGTTTGCCGGTTGGGACAGCCTGGCTCCGATGGTGGGGGAGGGAAGCGGTCAGCGCTTCCTGGAAGTGGATCAAAGGACCTGGATGGTGCAGTTCATTCATGAAGAGCCCCTGAACTGGACCGTGGTCACCATGGTGGAGAAGCGGGAAGTCCTGTTGCCCATCATGTGGCGCATCCTGCAAAGCGTGGCCGTGGTGCTGTGTATCGCGTTGTTGCTGTCTGCCTTCATGGCGCGAAACCTGAGTGCCCATATCGTGGGGCCGTTGCGTCTGCTGGAGCAGCGGGTTCGGGATGTGGTCGATGGCAAGGCCTTGGGCCAGACGCGAAAGTCAGTGCCGCTGGCAGAGTTGAAAAACGAGATCGGCACCATTTCGCAGGCCATTGAGGCGGTGACGGAACATGCCCTGTATCAGAAGAATCAGGAACTTCAGCGCAATAATGCGCTGCTGGAGCGGCTGTCCCAGACCGACTCCATGACCGGTCTGATGAATCGTCGCAAGATGAACGAACAGCTGGAGCAGGAATATTCGCGGGTCTGTCGCTATCAGGGCACCTTCGTACTGATGCTCTTCGATATCGACCATTTCAAGCAGATCAACGACACCCATGGCCATCATGTGGGCGATCTCGTGCTTCAGGAACTGGCGGCCCTGGTGCGCGGCATGGTTCGCGCCACCGACAGTGTAGCGCGGTGGGGGGGCGAGGAGTTTCTCATCCTGTTTCCGGAAACGGATCAGGCCGCGGCAATGGTCATTGCCGAGAAGATCCGGGCCGCCATCGCCGCCCATCGATTCCCGGTTCCCCGGCCGGTCACGGTCAGTATCGGCATCTGTCAGCACAGGCCGGACACGAGCCTGCAGGAATTGCTGATTGCCGCCGACAAACTGCTCTATCAGGCCAAATCCGGGGGGCGTAACCGCATCTGTGTGGGAGATTCCGAATAAGTCAATGCCCCGGCCCATCAGCCTCCAGCCCCAGCCGCCGCATCTTCTCCCATAGATTCTTGCGGCTGATACCCAGGGCCTGGGCGGTCTGGGTGATCCTGCCCTCGTTGGCCCGCAGGGCCTCCAGGATGAAGGCTCGCTCACAGCGTTGCAGATGGGTGGACAGGTCAAAGTCCTGATGGCTTGCCGCCGGAGCCGATGTCCCGGTGTCCCCGGCGCGGGTTTCCGATAGGCCCACGTCACGCTCCCGGAAAATATCGCATCTCTGGATCACCGGTGAATCGGACAGGATGCAGGCCCTTTCGATGGCGTGCTTGAGTTCCCGCACGTTGCCCGGCCAGTCATGGGTGGTCAGTGCCTCCAGGGTCTGGGGGGCGATCACGCAGCGCTTGCCCTGTCGGCGAGAGCAGTCCGTCGCGAACCCCTGGGCCAGCCAGGGGATGTCCTCCCGCCGCTCCCGCAGCGGCGGGACGTGCAGGTGAATCACGTTGATCCGGTAGTACAGGTCCTGCCGGAAACGGCTCTGCTCCACTTCCTCCCTAAGATTCCGGTTGGTGGCGAAGATCAGCCGGGCCTCGAATCGTCGTGGGTTGTGGCTGCCGATGGGCATCACCTCCCGTTCCTGCACCGCCCGCAGCAGCTTGGCCTGCATGGACAGATCCAATTCCCCGATCTCATCCAGGAACAGGCTACCGCTCCCCGCGGCCTCGAACAGCCCGGTACGGCGGCGGTCCGCACCGGTGAAGGCACCTTTCTCGTGGCCGAACAATTCGGCCTCCAGCAGGGGATGGGGCAGGGCGGCGCAGTTGATGGCCAGAAAGGGTGCTTCGGGGATGCTACCGGACAGATCGTGCAGGCGCCGGGCGACCCGTTCCTTGCCCACGCCCGATTCTCCCGTGATCAGGATGGTTCCGGCCTGGGCGGCCACACGGGGCAACAGGGACTCCAGTTGCCGCATCTGCGCGGAGACGCCCAGGGGCGGGAAACCCTCCCGGTCTTCTCGCTCGGGACACAGGCCCGCCACCTTTTCCATCAGCCGGTTCAGATCAAAAGGTTTGGTGATATAGTCCGCCGCCCCCGCCTTGAGTGCCGAGACTGCCTCCTGAATGGCGCCGTAACCGGTGATGAGGATGACCGGTGGTGCCGCCGCCAGACCGTTGACGGCCTCCAGCAGTGCGCGGCCGTTCATCCCGGGAAGACGGATGTCGCTCAGGATCAGATCCACCGGCCGGGCGGACAGGCGCTCAAGGGCGTCTTCGGCGGAGCGGCACCAGAGGGCGTCGTAGTGTTCCAGGCGGAAACGATCCAGCAGGGACTCACCCATGATGGCGTCGTCTTCCACGATCAGGATGCGTGCCTTCGTCTTCATCTTCATCAATCCTCCACGGGGCACAGGGGCAGTCTCACCGTGAAGCCGGTGCCGCTTTCGTCGCTGTCCAAGGCGATCTGTCCCTTGAGCTGCTGGACGATCTGGTAGCTCACCCAGAGGCCCAGGCCGTGGCCGCGGGGGTGATCTCCGGCGAAGGGTTCGAACAGGTGGCCGAGGCGTTCCGGTGGGATGGGGGGGCCTGCGTTGATCACCTGGATGCTCAGGCACTCGCCCATGATGTGGGCGCAGACGGTGATGATCTTGCCCGGTGGTGTGGATTGCAGGGCGTTGAGCAGCAGGTTCAGTACCACCTGTCTGACCAGGGTGGCCGGTAGGGGCAGGGGTACGTCCGGCAGCGCCACGTGCCAGTCAAAGTTCACCCGTTGTCGGTGGGCATCGGCGGATACCAGGGTATGCAGGTCTTCAAAGTCCTGCAGGGACAGGGGCTTGCCCGAGGGGCGGGCCTCCACCAACAGGGCGGAAACCGTGTCCCGGATCTGCAGCAGGCCCCGTTCGATCAGGGACAGGGTGCGGGCCGTCTGCTCGGCATCGCCGCCGTAGCGCTTGAAGGTATCCACTGCATTGAGCATCCCGCCCAAAGGGTTGTTGATCTCATGGGCCACGCCGGCGGCCAGGCGTCCCACGGCCGCCAGCCGTTCGTTCACCATCACCTCCTGCTCCAGGGCCTCTTTCTGCCGCAGTTCATAGAGCATGCGCCGAAAGGCCACGCCGGCACGACCGATCTCGTCCCCCGACTCTTCCAGGTCCAGGGCGGCATCCTCGGGCAGGCAGGCCCCCACTTGCGCCATGCCGTCGGCCAGCTTGATCAGCGGCCTGGCGGTGCGCTGCCCCCAGTACCAGGTGAGGGGCAGGATCAGGGCCAGCAGGGCCAGGGTGTAGACCACCGATTGCCGCACCAGGCGGGCGGCGCGGGCGCGCATGCCGTCCCGGGAATAGCCCAGGGCCAGATGTCCCAGGGTGACGCCGTCGGCCACCACTGGCAGCACCAGGGCCAGGGTGTTTTCGTCCACCACCAGGGGCCGCGCCCCGGGCAGGGTGGGCGAGGCCCGTACCCAGGGGGCGATACCCCGAAACCGGGGCAGGGCCTCGGGCTCCGCGTTCACCGGATAGCGGGCGGGATCGGAGCTGGCCATCACCCGCAGGTCCCGGTCAAACAACACCAGGGCGAAGGGCAGGCGCTCCGCTGCCCGCTCGTCCACCCCGGACAGCGGTGCCCGCAACAGTTCGAAGGCCCGCCAGACGTCATCCTGGATCAGGGGCACCACCAGGTTCTGGGTGAGGGTGATACCCAGCAGCCGGGCGTTTTCCTCCAGGTCCCGCTGCAGCTCATCCCGTTCCCGCGGCACCTGCACGGCGGTGAGCAGGGTGGCCGTGATCAGTACCAGGACCACGGCCCGCAGGGGGATCTTGTAGCGTAGGCTGAGATCGCGCAGCAGCAGCATGTCAGGCCACCCCGTCCGCCATGCGACCGATGTCTTCATAGAGGTCGGGGGTCGCGGTCTGGAAACGGTCCAGGGCCAGTTCCGCCAGCAGGACCCGGCCGTCCGCATCCCGGTGCATCCCGTTGAGCACCCGTTGCATCGATTCACTCAGCGTCGGCGCCAGGTGCCGACTGGCCACCACCGGGGGAAAACCGAAGGGGCCCGAGCGTTCGATGACGCGGGTGTCGTCGGTGATCCTGGGGGCGCGGCGGGAGAGCACGTCCCAGACGTAGCCATCCACCGCGCCCGCATCCGCCAGCCGGACCGCCACGGCCTCGATGACCCGGCGGTGGGCCAGGGTGAAGAAACCGCGACCGAAGAAGGTCGCCGGGTCGAGGCCCTGTTGTTGCAGGCGATGGCGCACATAGAGATAGCCGGAATTGGAGTCCGGGTCCGAATAGGCGAAGGTATGCCCGCGCAGCTGGGTCAGGTCCTGTAGGTGGGTGTCCTCGGCGTGGCGAATCAGGTAGGCACGGTAGAGGGGCGCGCCTGCGTAGACCGGGACCGAGATCAGGTCCAGGTGGTGCCGATGACGCCAGTAGGGGTAACCGCACAGCCAGCTGAAGTCGATGTGTCCTTCCAGCAGCAACCGCAGGATCTCGTCATAGCTGCGTCGCTGGACGAACTGCAGCGGCCGTTCCAGGCGCCCTTCCAGGTAGTGCCGCCAGCGTTCCAGAAAACCCATCTGGTCGTCCAGGAACACCGGCGTAAGGCCGAACCGGATGGGTTCGTCGGCGCCGACGCGTGCCCAGCCCAGGGCGCCCAGGCAACCCAGGGCCTGCAGGGTCCGGCGCCGACCCGGGGAAAAACCGGTCTTGGTGGCAGGTTCGCCCATGGCGTACAGACTCCTGGTTACCGCATGGTAACGCTTTGTGCCGGGTGTTACTCGATGGTGACGGGTTGGCGGAAGCTCATGTTACCGCATGGTAACGGAATCCTCCGGATGATTTTGATGATTGTCAAAATCATCTTTGAAAACAGGCGGGTATAAAACCAGGCATTTTTTGTGCTTTGCATATGTCATGCAAGCATATTCTTCCATGCCCGTCACCGTGCGTCGTACCTTGCACCCTGCCCGGGGACTGCAGTTGGCGGTAATGACCTGCACGACCTTCTCCATTCGCCTGGACGGCTGTGACGCCTGTGTGCGGGTCTGTCCGGTCCAGGCCCTGCGGCCGTCGAGCACCGATCCGGTGCCGGAACCCGCCGAGGGTTGCACCGGCTGCGGCCGTTGCGTGGCGGCCTGTCCCATGGGCGCCTTGTCCCTGACGGGAGACGAATCCGAGGCGCTGCCGGCCACGCATCTGGAGTGTGAACAGGTCCCGCCTTCCGCGTGCCTGCCTCGATCACGGGTGGTGCCCTGCCTGGGTGGGCTGGATGGGGCCGCCCTGATCCAAGCCCATCGTCTGGCGGGGGAGGGTCCCCGACTGGTGGACCGTGGATTGTGTGCCCGCTGCCCCTCCGGCGGCGGGGCGGACATCCATCCATCCGGGGCGGCCCTGGATCAGGCCCGTCACTTGCTGGAAGCCATGGGGGTTCCCCCGGCTCGCCTGCCGCGCCTGGAACCGGCTTCGGCCTCCGGGGCTTTGGGGGCGACGGCACGGGATCCGGCGATCCCCGATGCCTCGCGCCGGGCCTTTTTGGGTCGTCTGGGGCTGGAGGCGGGGCGCTGGCTGGGCCATACCGTGCCGGCGATGTCGGTGGTCTCTTCGGCGACCGGGACGACATCGCCCACGCCACCCCCGGCCCTGGCCCCGGTGCCGCCGCCGCGGCCTTCTACTGCTCGTCTGCGTCTGCTCAACGCCTGCCTGGAACTGGCCCGGCAACAGGGATTGCCCATGCCCCATGGACTGTTCAGCGCCATGGAAGTGGGCGATGACTGCCGCGGTCATGGGGTCTGCCGTTCGGTCTGCCCCACCGGGGCCTTGTTTCGTCGGCGGGAGGAAGGCGGGTCCACGGCACTGGTCTTTGATCCCTGTCACTGCATCGGTTGCGGGGCCTGTGAGCGGGCCTGTCCGGAGCAGGCCCTGCGGATTGAGGCACGGCGGGACGATGACTGGCGCTCGCCGGAAGTCCTGCGCGAGTTCGGTTCGCGCACCTGCCGCCGCTGCGGCAGTCCGTTCCAGGCCCACGGCGATGAGAGCGAATGTGCCCCCTGCGCCCGTTCCCAGGCCTTTGCAAGATCCCTGTCCCGGCAGATGGCCGAACGTGAGGATTCGGCCCGGATAGCGGATCCATGTCATCCCCCGGAGGCTGCTCCGGATGTGCCCGGTGTGTCCCGGGCCTGAGTCAACCCTGAGGAGGGATCTCGATGAAGCTGCTTGAAACCTTGATCAATCGGCGCCGTTTTCTCAAGGCCACCGGCGCCGTGGCGGGTGCCGGGGTGGTGGCCGGTGGGGCCGGGGTGGTCCCCGGCCTGACGACCCTGTCCCATGCCCGGTCGCCGGCGCCGTCGGCCGACACCACCATCACCAAAAACATCTGCCATCAGTGCCCGGCCCGTTGCGGCATCGATGTCTACACCACCGGGGGCCGGGTCCACGCCATCTACGGGACTTCGGACCACCCCATCTCCAACGGCAAGCTCTGCCCCAAGGGTCCCCTGGGGGCCTACATCCTCTATGACCCCGATCGCTTCAAGGGGCCGATGAAGCGCACCAACCCGAACAAGGGCCGGGACCAGGACCCCGGCTTTGTGCCCATCAGCTGGAACGAGGCCCTGGACATGGTGGCCGATCGCCTCAACGGGCTGCGTGAGCGGGAGGAATCCCATCGCTTCGCCTTGCTCTACGGGCGTGGCTGGGGCGCTTCCTGTGCCGGTCTGCTGGGCAATTTCGGCAAGCTTTACGGTTCCCCCAACGTGGCCATCGGTCACTCCTCCATGTGTTCCGACGGCAGCATCATCTCCAAGAAGGCGGTGGACGGCATTGGCGGGTACAACAGCTACGACTACAAGAACGCCAACATGCTGCTCATGTTCGGTGCCGGTTTCCTGGAGGCCTTCCGCCCCTACAACAACAACATGCAGGTATGGGGGTACATCCGCGGGGTGAAGGTGCCCAAGACCCGTATCACGGCGGTGGATGTACACATGAACACCACCCTGGCCGGTTCGGACCGGGCCCTGCTCATCAAGCCGGGGACGGACGGCGCCCTGGCCCTGGCCATCGCCCACGTGATCCTCGTCGACGGGCTGTGGGAGAAGGCGTTCGTGGGTGATTTCAGCGACGGCGTCAACCGCTTCATCCCCGGCGAGACCGTGGACCCGGACAGCTTCGAGGAGAAGTGGGTGAAGGGACTGGTGGAATGGTGGAATGCGGAACTCAAGGATCGCAGTCCCCGCTGGGCGGCCCAGGTCACCACCCTGTACGAGCGGGATATCCTGGCCACCGCCCGGGAGTTCGGTACCACCCGTCCGGCCATCGCCCTGTACGAGCGGGGAGCCCATGCCCACAGCAACGGCATTTTCAACGGCATGGCCATCCACACCCTCAATGCCCTGGTGGGGTCCCTCTACGCCAAGGGCGGCCTGGCCTACCAGGTGGGACCCTCCTACGGTCCCTTGCCGGTGAACGCGGATGATTACCTGGATGACTGGGCCAGAACCGGCGGCTGGAAGGCGCAGCCCCGCATCGACCTCAAGGGTCATCCCGACGGCTACCTGCTGGCCAACAACATGATGCAGGAGATAGGGCCCAACTCCCTGCAGGGCAAGCCCTACAAGCTGGATACGATCATGTTCTACCTGAACAACGCCATCTGGACGGCGCCGGACGTGAAGGCCTGGGAGGAGGCCCTCAAGGAACTGTTCGTCATCGAGACCTCCCCGTTCCCCAGCGAGACGGCCATGTTCGCCGACGTGATCCTGCCGGACCACACCTATCTGGAGCGGCTGCAGGATGCGCCCACTTATCCCTTCCAGGGTTGGCCCATGACCCAGTTGCGGGTGCCGGCGGTCAAGCCCCTCTACGATACGAAATACTTCGGTGATGTCCTCATCGAATTGGGCAAGCGGATCCAGGGGTCCATGGGCGAGTACTACCAGGCCCTGGACAACACCGAGAATGTCATCCGCCACCTGGCCAAGGGCTTTGAAAGCGATCCCGGCGACAACGGCGTCAATTCCTTCGAGAGCTGGAAGGAAAAGGGGGTCTGGTACAAGCGGGTCTACCCCTATCGGCAGATTGATGGCGAGTTCTATGAGTGGGACGGCCAGGACCATACCCGTCTCATGTCCGCCGATGAAGTCAGGGGCGCATTGTTCAAGACCGCGTCCGGCAAGTTCGAGATCCGTTCCGGCTGGCTGGAGGCCCATGCGGACTGGATCGCCGCCAAGACCGGCCGTGACCCGTCCCGGCTCATGTTCCCCATCTGGGAGGAACCCAGCCATCCCGGCGGTGGTGATCTTTACATGGTCACCCCCAAGGTGGCCCTGCACGCGGAAGGGCGGGGCGCCAACCTGCCGGTGGCCATCGCCAACATGCAGCCCACCCTGGGTGGCCGCAATACCATCTATATCGAGATCAATCCCAAGACCGCCCGGGCCCGAGGCATTCCGGACGGGTCGCGGGTGCGCATCAGTTCCGATCTGGGCGCCATTGAGGGGTACTGCAAGTACTACGAAGGGGTGCGTCCGGACACCCTGGTATTCCCGATGGAGCATGGCCACTGGGCTCACGGACGTTGGGCCAAGGGACGCAAGCCCGGCCACAGCGGCGAGATCACGGTGAACCAATCCGACCGCATCACCGGCCAGTGCAGTTACTACACCACCAAGGTTCGCATCGAGCGCGCCTGAGCGCGCCGGCGGTCAGAGGAGACATGAGACATGGCGAAATGGGGAATGGTCATCGACCTGGACACCTGCACCGGCTGCCAAGCCTGTACCACGGCCTGTGCCATGGAAAACAGCCGCCTGCCGGGAGAGAACTGGCAGGACGTGCTCTTCTATCACGAGGGCAAGTATCCCAACGTGCAGCTCAAGTGGCTGCCCCGTCCCTGCATGCATTGCGAAAACCCCTCCTGCGTCTCGGTGTGCCCCACCAGGGCCACCTACAAGGACCCGGAGGGCGGGTTCGTGCTCATCGACTGGAACCGCTGCATCGGCTGCAAGTACTGCCAGGTGGCCTGTCCCTACGGGGTGCGCTTCTACACCGATGAAAAGGCGGTGGTACAGCCGGATATCCGCACGGTCTTCCCGTCGGAGGAGGGCCGCCAGTGGGATCCGCCCTGGAAGGGACCCCAGGACGACCCCCGTCGGGGCATCGGCATCCAGCCTCACGGGGTCGTTTCCAAGTGCACCTTCTGCTACCACAAGGTGAGCCAGGCCCCCGCGGGCGTGCCGGACCTGGACGAGGATATCCCGGAACTGAAGGAATATGTGCCCGCCTGTGTGCGGGTGTGCGCCCCCAAGGCCCGTTTCTTCGGTGACCTGGACCATCCGGAGAGCCGGGTGAACAAACTTATCGCCGATCATCGGGGCACCCGGCTGAAGGATGAAACCGGCAACAAGCCCCAGGTCTATTACCTGTCGGGCGGCGCCTCCGCCGCCGTGCCGTCACTGCGCGCGGTCCACCAAGACAAGGCTTGAGAGGAATCCAGACCATGACCACTGCAACCATGGACAACAAGGGCATCCAGATGCCCATCCTGCTGGTGGCGGGGATCGGTTTTCTGATCACCGCCGGGCTGGTGATGTTCAATCTGTCCAGCCAGGGCCATGCGGCCTTCAACATCTCCAACGACGGCCTGTTCTGGGGTTTCCCCATCGTCGTGTATGACTTTTTCCTGCTCACCTCCACCGGCATCGCCATGGTGGCCTGCTTCGGCTTTCTGTTCACCGGCGAGACCTTCCGGCCTCTGTTCGCCCGCAGCCTGTGGCTGGCCCTGGCCGGTCTTAGCGGCGGGGTGGCGGTGCTGATGATGGAATTGGGCTACCCCCTGCGGGCCATGTTCCTTATTCCCTTCAGTTTCGCCTTCAGTTCCCCCCTGTACTGGAAGGTACTGGCGGTGATCGGTTTCACCGTCTGTCTGTTGCTGTTGATCTGGCGTGCCCGGGCCACCCAGTCCACCCTGGACAGTCTGCGGGGGCTCACCCGGCTGACGTTGCTGTTTGCCATCCTGGTGACGGCCCTGGCGGGGGTGGTGTACGGCTCCCAGAGTTTCCGTCCCTTCTGGGCCTCCGGCGACATCCCCGCCGCCTTTATCGTGGAATCCGTCGTCGGCGGTCTGGCTTTCGTCTATTTCTTCACCTTGTTGGCCTACGGTTTCCAGGCCAACAGGGTACCGGAGTCCATTCGCACGGTGTTTGCCGGGCGCATGGGGGGCGTCTTTGCCTGGGCCATCGTGCTGCATCTGGTGTTCGTGGTGGGTCGGACCGTCAACGGCCTGTACGGCAATGTGGAAGGTCTTCAGGCCTGGCAATACATTGTTTCCTCACCTCTGTACTGGATTGAACTGGCGGCCCTGATGACGGCCCTGGTGATCATGTTCAGCCATGCCCTACGGCGCAATATCCTGGTCCAGGTGGCCGCCGCCGTGCTGGTGATGGTGGGGCTGTTCATCGGTCGTTACGAGTACATCATCGGCGGCCAGATCATCCCTCTGTTCAAGGGTAGCTGGGCACCGCCGGTGCTGTCCTATGCCCCGTCGTCCACGGAGTGGCTGCTGCTGGTCATGGCGATCTTCCTGGCCAACGTGGTCAACTCCCTGGGCGGGGTGCTGGGGATCACCCGCGGCCGCTGAGGACCACGTTCCCGTCACGCCCCCGGGTACCGGATGCCCGGGGGATCTTGCAGTCACGGCAAGCCACCAAGGTGATTCCATGTACGACGCCAGCCGAGAGATCGAACGCGCCACCTATTATCTGTGCCTGTCCCGGGCCTTTGCGGTTCCGGCCCCCGGTACCTTGAGTGCCCTGCGGGATGCCCTGCCGCGGGATCTGGAAGCGGCCGCCGGAGTCTGCGGCTATGCCGTTCAGACCCCGCTGGCGGCTCTGGGCGAGACCCTGCGGGGTCTGGATGACCAGGGTCTGCTGGTGGTGTATTCCCGTCTCTTTCTGATGCCGGGCGCGGACCATCCCAGTCTCAATACCGCCAGTTACCTGGATGGCACCATTGCCGGCGGTTCGGTGCATGCCATGCAAAGTTGCTACCGGCGTTGCGGTCTGGACACGGGCGAAGACTTTCACGATCTGCCGGATCAGATCAGTGTGCAGCTGGAGTTCGTGGCCTGGCTGCTGGCGGCCCGTGCCGAGGCCGAGGCCGGGGAGGGCGAACCTCCGCCGATGACGGCCGATGAGTTTCTGCGGCATTTCGTGGCCCGCTGGGTCACGCCGCTACGGCGGGATATCGAGCAGGCCAGCCGCCGCTTCGAACTGCCCAACCACCCCTACACGGCCCTGGCCTGCCTGCTGGAGGTGGCGGTACAGGCGGACATGGCCGGCCATGTGCCGGAATCCTCAGTCCCATGCCAGGGGGCCGAGGACGTCGATCCGGAGATCGCCCGCCTGCGAGCCCAGTATGCCGGTCGCCGTCTGAGCGAGGCGGACATGGCGGTGATCCGGGAGCGGCTGGCGGCCGACGGCCTGCCCGCCGAACATGTGGCCATCCCCGTGGACGAGCGGGATCAGGTCATGGGGCTGGCAGCCATGTGCCCTCCGGGTCTGCCGGGAAGACGGCGATCCTTTTCCGGCCGGTAAGTGAAGTGACTCCACTCAACGGATCCGAAGGCCTTCGGCGGGAGACAGAACACCTCATGGAGCATTCCCCACCCATCCTGGGTTTTGCCGCCTGGAGCGGTACCGGAAAGACGACCCTGCTGGTGCAGTTGATTCCCTTGCTGCGGGAGCGGGGCATCCGGATTGCGGTGATCAAGCATGCCCATCACAGTTTCGACGTGGATCAGCCGGGCAAGGACAGCCACGCACTGCGCAAGGCCGGTGCCGAGCAGATGCTCATTGCCTCTACTCAACGGTTTGCCCTGATGGTGGAGCAGCCCGAGCCCCGGGAGCCGGATCTGTGGGAATTGATCGGGCACCTGGATGCGTCCCGCACCGATCTGATCCTGGTGGAGGGATTCAAGGCGGAGCCCTTTCCCAAGCTGGAACTGTTTCGTCCCTCCCTGGGCAAACTTGCCCGCTACCCTCAGGACCCGGACATCATCGCCGTGGCCACGGACGAGCCGGCATCGGTGCAGACCTCTTTGCCCGTGCTGTCCCTCAACGATGTGGGACAGATCCGGGATTTCATCCTGAGCTGGGGGTCCTTGTCCTGAATCCGGGGTTGGAACTGTTCCCCTCGGTGAGGGTGTGAACACCCCTGTCTCCGTCTCAAGTCAGTCAGGTTGATATAACTCAATTTTTTATAGCCAGGGCCGCTATGGAATGGGTGACGTCCCGGTTCCCGGGGCAGGTTCGGACAGATGGTCGAATCTCCCCTGCTCATGCTTGTAGAGGATGGTAGATGCAGATACGAAGTCAGCGTTTCAAATTGGCCCTGCTGGTGGTTGGCGTGAGTCTGGTCCCGTTGATGGTCATGGCGATGAGTACCTCGCAGGTGCTTCGTGCCCAGGTGGAGGCGAGTCTCCAGGATGCGCTGGTCAGCATCGGTCGGGAGGTCTCCAATCTTTTGGAAACCTACATGCTGCAGCGTGGCGACGAACTGGCGGTGCTGGGGGAACAACTTGCCATGGCGGATGACAGTGATCGAGCCACGGTATTGGCAGTCTATCGACGCCATTTCCGGCATTTTGATTACCTGGCGGTGCTGGATGGTTCAGGGCGGGTACTGGCCGCCGCCGGTCAGCCCCTGTCGGCAGGGAGTGGCGATCCGGCCGGTCAGCTAAGGGACTGGAGCCGGGCGGGGTCAGGCGGTCGGCTTCTGCTGGATGTGGATGATCAGCCCGGCACGGACAGACAGCGTTTCGTGGTCTTTTTGCAGCCCCTGGAGGGAGGTGGGATCCTGGTGGGACAGGTGGATGGTGCCCGCGTGGTGACCATCACCAATCGGGTGCAGATCGGTGATACCGGACGTGCCACCCTGTTCAACCGTGAAGGCCGTCTCATCGGACATCCCGATCCGTCCCGCTATGGTTCCGACATGAGTCATTATCCCATCCTGACCCCGGTACTGAGACAGGGACGTGGTCATCCAGGGGGGGAGTTTCTCAGTGGCGACGGCAGAATGAAGTGGGGCCTGACCCTGGCACTGACGGAAATGGAGCAGCGTTACGGGGTGCGCTGGGGTCTGATCGTGGATCAGACCCTGGCCGAGCTGTATTCACCCTTGACCCGGGTACAGCATCTCATGTGGCTGGTATCCGCCATGGTCCTGGCGGTGGCCGTCCTGCTGGGTATCTGGTATGCCTCCCGGCTGGTACGCCCCTCAATCATCTCTCCGCCTGTCTGCAGCAGGCCGCCGAGGAGGCGGATCTGACCCGGCGGGTACGGGTGGACTCCCAGGACGAAATCGGCCGTACCGCGGCGGCCTATAATGCCTCCATGGAGCGCCTGCAAGGCATGGTGCGGGAACTGAATGGGGCCGTGGTGGACCTGTCTTCGGCGGCGGACCAGCTCAGCGGCCATGCGCGCAATTCACGGGAGATCACTGATCAACAGCAGGCTCAGCTGAGTCATGTGGCCAGTGCCGTGGATGAGATGGTGGTGAGCGTGGAGGAGGTGGCCCGCAATACCCGTCAGGCAGCCGAAGGGGCAACGGAAGCCAGTGAAATCACCGAGGAAGGACGACGTATCGTGGCGGGATTAGTCGCTTCCAGCGGTGCGCTGGCCATGGGCATGGAAGAAGCCTCCAGGGCCGTGTCCAAGGTTCAGGCCGGGGCGGTCAACATCGACACCATCCTCAAGGTCATCAGCGGGATTGCCGAACAAACCAATCTTCTGGCTCTGAATGCGGCCATCGAGGCGGCCCGGGCCGGTGAGCAGGGGCGGGGCTTTGCTGTGGTGGCCGATGAAGTGCGTACCCTGGCGAGCCGCACCAATGACTCCATTTCCGAGATACGGGGGATCATCGAATCCTTGCAGGCGGACGTGGGGCAGGCCGTCGAACTCATGGAACGCAGTGCGGGTCAGAGTGCCGAGAGCCGCGAGCGGGCGGGGGAAGCGGACCATGCCCTCCAGCGCATCGCCGATGCCGTTCGTCGCATCGATGAGATGAATCAGCAGATCGCCCATGCCGCCGGCGAGCAGGCCATGACCATGGAGTCGATACGCCGCAGCATCACGGGTATCAGCAGTGGGGCGGATCAGAGCGCGAATGAGATGCGCGGCGTCGACGAGGCCGGCGGCCGGTTGGCCGAGCTGGCCAACAACGTGGGAGGGATGGTGTCCCGTTTCCGCGCCTGACCTGTCTGGATGGCTTCCAGGCCAACAGAGGGGGGCTTTAGTGCATCATATATGTTTGATCATATATGCGTGAAGGCGTATGCTTTGTGAGCCATACTGACCCGGCAATCGAATCCTGTTCGGGCCGAGCCTGTCGAAGCCCGCTCGTAAGCAAGCTCAGGACGAACGGTGTTGCCTGTATGACTGCCGGGTTAGCATCACTCTTCTGGAGACAACCATCATGACTGAAGTGACCGTATTCGACCCACCCCAGTGCTGCGCCAGCGGCGTGTGCGGACCGAGCGTGGATCCCAAACTCTCCAAGTTGGCGGGGGACCTGGCCTGGCTGCGTCATGCCGGTGTGACCGTGACCCGTTACAACCTGTCCCAGCAACCCGGGGCCTTCGTGGAGAACGCGACCATCCAGGCCATCCTGGAGCAGGACGGCGAGGGCGCCCTGCCGGTGTTTCTGGTGAACGGAGAGGTCAGGAGTCGGGGTGTGTACCCGGATCGGGAGCAATTGGCCCAGTGGACGGGCCTGGAGGTGGAATGCAGCAAGAGCGTCAGTCCGGGCAACGGCTGCTGCGGCTGAGCTTAAAGTCCGTCACCCTCACCCGCCCCCTCACCCAGTCCCTCTCCCGCCAACAGGGGAGGGACTTGCTTGTTCCCATCGAGGCGTCTCCGCGCAAAATGATGAATTTCCTGCAAAACCCCACCCGACATCTCTTCTTCACCGGCAAGGGGGGCGTGGGCAAGACCTCACTGGCCTGTGCCAGTGCCTTGGCCCTGGCGGAACAGGGCAAAAAGATTCTACTCATCTCCACCGATCCGGCCTCCAACGTGGACGAGGTTCTGGAAACCACGCTTTCCGACACGCCGACCCCCATCCCGAATGTTCCGGGTCTCAAGGCCCTGAACATCGATCCGGAAAAGGCCGCCGCCGCCTATCGTGAGCGGGTGGTGGGTCCCTACCGGGGCAAACTCCCGGAAACCGTGGTCAACAGCATGGAGGAACAGCTCTCCGGGGCCTGCACCATGGAGATTGCGGCGTTTGACGCCTTCGCTGCCCTGTTGGGGGATCCCGGATCCACCCGGGACTTCGATCACCTGGTCTTCGATACCGCGCCCACGGGGCACACCCTGCGCCTTTTGTCCCTGCCCCGCGCCTGGACCGGGTATATCGAAACCAATACCTCCGGTACCTCCTGCCTGGGACCGTTGGAGGGTTTGACCGGCCAGAAAGAGATCTATGCCCGGGCCATGGAGAGCCTTGGCGATGGCCGACGCACCACCCTGGTACTCGTCAGCCGCCCCGAGGCGGCGGCCCTCAACGAGGCGGCCCGTTCCAGCGGGGAACTGCGGGAGTTGGGTGTGGCGAATCAGCATCTGGTGGTCAACGGCCTGTTCCAGGCCCAGGATCCGGAGGATCCGGTGGCCCGCGCCCTGGAGGCGCGGGGGCGCCAGGCCCTGGAACGCATGCCCGCCATGCTGAGGGACCTGCCGCGCAGTGAACGCCCGCTGCGGGGTCGTCCCCCCATGGGGCTGGAAGGCCTGCGCATCCTGCTGGCCGACACGGAGCCCGCGCCCGAGCCCGGGGAGTCGTTTCCGGTGCCGGAGGGGGAATCTTTCGACGCCCTGGTGGATTCCTTGGCGGCCGGTGGCCATGGTGCCGTCATGACCATGGGCAAGGGCGGCGTGGGCAAGACCACCCTGGCGGCCCGTGTCGCGGTGGCCCTGGCCGAGCGTGGCCACAAGGTCCATCTGACCACCACGGATCCGGCGGCGCATGTGCAGGCCGCCGTGGGCGAGATGCCCGAAGGCATGACCATCGGGCGTGTGGATCCGGTTCTGGAGACCCGGCGTTATCGGGAAGCGGTCATGGCCTCCGCCGGCAAGGATCTGGACGAGGAGGGCCGCCGTTTGCTGGAAGAGGATCTGCGTTCTCCCTGTACCGAGGAGATTGCCGTCTTCCAGGCTTTTGCCAAGACGGTCGATCAGGCCCGGGAACAGTTCGTGGTCCTGGACACGGCACCCACCGGCCACACCATCCTCCTGCTGGATGCCGCGCAGGCCTACCATCGGGAGTTGGGGCGCCAGAGCCAGGGCGTGCCGGAGGCAGTGGAACAGCTGCTGCCCCGGCTGCGGGATCCGGCCTTCACCCACGTGCTGATCTGTACCCTGCCGGAGGCCACGCCGGTGCATGAGGCCGCGGCGCTGCAGGCGGATCTGCGGCGGGCCGGCATCGAGCCCGCCGGCTGGATCGTAAATCAGGCACTCAGCCCGGTGACGGTGAGCGATCCCGTCCTTAAGGCGCGTCAGGCTGCCGAGGGCCGATGGATCCGGGAGATCCTTGAGCAACATCACCAAAGACTGCTGGTGGTGCCCTGGAGCGAGGTCCACGACTGACCGGACAGGTCATCGCCGTCATGCGTCCGCGTGACTTCATCGCAGATCCAGGGTGCATGGGCACCCTGGATGCCGTTCAGTCCGGCAAACGTCGCCTCAGCGGCCGTAGCCGGGTCCTGTGCCGTCCCCAGGTCCCATGCCGCCACCAGGTCCCATGCGCTCACCCCGAGCGGGGGGCTCGTCCGGCAGTTCAACGCCCATTTCCTCGCCCCGCGCCTTCATGCGGGCGTGGTGTTCCTCCCGGATCTGTGCCTTTTCCTCGGGTGTGGTTGCCGCCCGCATCCGGGCACGATACTCGTCCCGCTCCTCCTGGGTCATGAGTTGGCTGCCGTAGATGGTCTTTTCCTCTTCCATCGCCTGGGCTGCACCCAGCGCGGGCAGTAGGCCGAGAGCGACGGCAAAACCAAAAATGAGTGCCTTGTTCATGGCGTAGCCTCCTTGTGGAGTTAACCTGTGTCTCCCGCGCCTTTCGCTTGGACGAAGGGTGCGGCGGGGCGATGATTTTTCCTTGCGGATGAGTCGCCCTGCGCCTGATGTTGCGCGCTGCGCGGCCTCGTATCCGGGAACTTCGTCGCAATTCAGGCGGCCGCCGGGATGATTCCTGGTTATCTCATGGCGTTGCCTCTTGACCGGGGTCCTCGGCCCGTGGGTCCAGGTGCATGGTTTCCTGGGTGGCGCCCTGCATGGCCTCCAGTCCGACGAAGGTATGGCGTACTTCCTCCACCGGCGGCTGGACACGGGTCCGCCACACGGCATGCACGGCCATGCCGGAATAAATGAAGACCAGGAACAGGAACAGCCAGCCCGGCTCACCCCATTGCATCAAGGGTGCCGCCACCGCCGGCCCCAGGGTGGCGCCGGCGCCGAAGACCAGTAGCAGGCCGCTGGACACCGCGACGAAATTGCCTTCCGCCGCCCGGTCGTTGGCATGGGCCACGGCCACCGGATAGATCGTGTGCATGGCCCCCCCCAGCAAGACCACCATCAGGATCACCTGCGCCGGTTCACGCAGATCCAGGCTGTAGAGCAGGAAGGACAGACCCGCCCCGGTCAGGGCGATGGCCACCACCACCCAGCGCCGGTCCAGCCGGTCGGAGAGGCGGCCTATCGGCACCTGCATGAGTGCACCGCCGACGATGGCTCCGGCCACCAGCAGGGCGACGGCCCAGACCGGCAGGCCGATGCTGTTGGCATAGACCGGCGCCAGGGTGCCGAAGGCCCCATTGGGCCAGGCCGACGCCGAAGCAGGCCACCACGGCAATGGGTGAGACCCGGATGAGCCGCTTGAAGTCCAGCTTGACCTCGTGCAGCGGCTCGGGCGCCCGGCTGGAACTCAGGGCGGTGGGGATCAGGGCCAGGCAGGCCAGGATCGCCACGATCACGAAGGGTTCAAAGCCACCCGGCTGATAGAACATCACGGCCAGCTGGCCGAGCACCGAACTGGCCAGGTTGACCACCATGTAGCGGGCAAAGACCCGCCCGCGGGTCTCGCTGCTGGCGCTCTCGCTGAGCCAGCTTTCGATGATCATGGTGGCGCCGGCAAAGGCGAAACCGGTCATGGCGCGTACCAGGATCCACGCCAGGGGCGAAACGTACAGGACGTTGATCAGGGCGGTCATCGCCACCAGCGCCGCCATCACCCCGAACACCCGGATATGACCGACTTTGGCCACCAGGCGCGGCACATACAGGCAGCCGGCCACGTAGCCGGCGGCAAAGGCACTGCCGATGAGACCGATCAGAGAAGTGGGAAAGCCTTCCAGCTCGGCGCGGATAGGCAGCACCAGCCCCAGCATGGCACCGGCGGCAAACAGCAGGCCGGCCCCGAGCAGCAGTGCCCGTGTTCTTATGGGAAGATGTTCAACCATGTCGAAAATCGGCGCATGGGCTTGTTTTTTAGTATCCGGATGCTGGCCCACGGGTCAAGTTCAGGCAAATTCATCGGGGAGCATGCCCCTTTTCCCCGTCCGCCGATTCGGTCATCATGTGCCGCAAGTTCAAGCAAGGGTCATGGCCCGTCTACGGGAGACATGCATGTTCGCACCCGCGGTTCGTCCCATCTGGTTGCTGATTGCCCTGTTTTCGGCGACGTCCGCGGCGCTGAGCATCGGTCTGACCGAGTGGTTCAGTCTGCATCCCTGTCACCTGTGCATCTTCCAGCGCCTGCTGTTCATGGTGCTGGCGGTGTTGGCACTGCCCGGCGTGGTGTTCGGGGCATCCCTGGCCGGGGTGATTCCCGGTCTGCTGGTGCTGGTCGTGGCCGGCATGGGCATGGGGGTGGCGGGCTACCAGAGCTGGCTTGAACGCCAGCCGCCGGATCTCGGATTTTCCTGCGTGGGGCCCGAGATGGGTCTGATCGAGCGTCTGGTGGAATGGTTGGGGCAGCAGGTGCCCACCCTGTTCCTGGCCACGGGCCTGTGTGATGAGATGGGTCCGCAGTGGCTGGGAATTTCCTTTGCCAATGCCGCGTTGGCGGGCTATCTGCTGGTATTCTGTCTGGCGGCCTGGGCGTTGTGGCGCAGCCGATAGCCCTTTACGTGGTGCGTGTAAGTGCGTTAGGATACGTATCCCTGATCGCGTCGCCTTTAGATCAAGGGTCCGGGCCGTTGGCGGCGCCAAGCACGATGAATCCGGTAGGTTGATCCCTGTCATGGTTCCGGTGCTTGGTCCGGATTGAGTCTTGAGTGACTGTTTGTTCAAGGCCCCCGAGGGGGTTTTTTTGTTAGCTGGCCAGTAATGTCGTCGATCGTCCGACAGGGCGGGATGGCAGGGTGGCATCCGGTGCGGTGCCGGGCCGGCAAGTATTCTTGAATGGGCCGCAGGCCCATTTTTTGTTTGTGGAGAGTGCGTGAGTCACGACGCCCAGGAACTGAAGCAGTTGATTGCTCCCGTCGTTGCCGGACTCGGTTTCGAGCTCTGGGGGCTGGAATACCGCGTGCAGCGCAACAGTGCGTTGCTGCGTATCTTCATCGATGGTCCCGACGGCATCAACCTGGATGACTGCGCCGCAGTCAGTGACCAGGTCAGCGGTGTTCTGGACGTGGAAGATCCCATCCCCGTGCCCTACCGGCTTGAGGTGTCATCCCCGGGGATGGACAGGCCGCTGTTTACCCCGGAACAGTTCCGCCGCTACCAGGGCGAGGACGTTCGGGCGCGTCTGAACTGGCCGGTCGAGGGACAGCGCAACTACCGTGGCCGGATCGCCGGTGTCGAGGAGGCCGCGGTGATCCTGGAGGTGGAGGGCAATCCCGTGCGACTGCCCCTGGAAGCCATCTCCCGGGCCCGCCTGGTGCCCAAATTCTAGACAATCCGTGTCCTGTCCGGCGGGGGCTGTATCCCGGCCCAGCGGGACAGTCCTTTGGAGACGTACTGATGAACAAAGAAATCTTGCTGGTGGTGGACGCCGTCTCCAACGAGAAAGGCGTCGAGAAGGCCGTGATCTTCGAGGCGATCGAGGCTGCGCTGGCTTCCGCCACGCGCAAGAAACACGGCGGCGACATTGACGTACGCGTCAGCATCCACCGGGACACCGGGGATTACGAGAGCTTTCGCCGCTGGCTGGTGGTGGATGACGAAGACCCCGAGTTCGAATCCCCGGATCGGCAGATCCTGTACTCCTACGCCATTCAGAAGAACCCCGATGTCCAGGTGGGTGACTACGTCGAGATGCCCATCGAGTCGGTGGAGTTCGGCCGCATTGCCGCCCAGACCGCCAAGCAGGTGATCGTGCAGAAGGTGCGCGAGGCCGAGCGCGCTAAGGTGGTGGACGAGTTCCAGAGCCGTGTCGGCGAGCTGGTGATGGGCGTGGTCAAGCGCTCCGAGCGCAACGGCGTGTTCCTGGACCTGGGGGGCAATGCCGAGGCCTTCATCCCCCGGGATGAGATGATCGCCCGTGAGTCCGTGCGCCCCAACGACCGTCTGCGCGGCTATCTCAAGGATGTCCGCACCGAGGCCCGTGGTCCCCAGTTGTTCGTCAGCCGGACCGCCCCCGAGTTTCTGGTAGAGTTGTTCAAGCTGGAGGTGCCGGAAGTGGGGCAGGGTCTCATCGAGATCATGGGCGCGGCCCGTGATCCGGGGATGCGCGCCAAGATCGCGGTACGCTCCCTGGATCCCCGGCTTGACCCGGTGGGCGCCTGCGTGGGCATGCGTGGTTCGCGGGTTCAGTCCGTGTCCAATGAACTGGCCGGCGAGCGTATTGATATCATCCTCTGGGACGACAACCCCGCACAGTTCGTCATCAACGCCATGTCCCCGGCCGAAGTCCTGTCCATCGTGGTGGACGAGGACAACCGGGTCATGGATATCGCCGTGGCGGAAGAAAAGCTTTCCCAGGCTATCGGCCGCGGCGGGCAGAATGTCCGCCTGGCCTCCCAGCTGACCGGCTGGGAACTCAATGTCATGAGCGAAAAGCAGGCCGTGGAAAAGAGCGAGAGCGAATCCGCCGAACTGCAGCAGATGTTCATGGCCAGTCTGGACGTGGACGAGGAAGTGGCCGCCATTCTGGTGCAGGAAGGCTTTTCCAGCATCGATGAAGTGGCCTACGTGCCCACGGCGGAGATCATGCAGATCGAAGAGTTCGACGAGGACATGGTCGAGGAACTCAGACGCCGGGCACGTGATGCCCTGCTGACCCGGGCCATTGCCACCGAAGAAAAGGTGACCACGGGTGAGCCGGCGCAGGATCTGCTGGAAATGGACGGCATGGATCGTGAACTGGCCTACCGGCTGGCATCCCGTGGTGTCTGCACCATGGAAGACCTGGCGGAACAGTCGGTGGATGACCTGGTGGAACTGGCACAGATCGATGCAGAGCAGGCCGCCGGCCTGATCATGGCTGCCCGTGCCCCCTGGTTTGCGGACCAGCCAAAAGACGCATAAGACAGTTGGACCGGCGTGCGCCAGCCGTGCGCACGCCCCGCGGCCTCGGGTCGCGGCCAGGGTTCGCAGAAGCATTCAGATCGGAGGTAACGGCACATGACCGACGTTACGGTGAAACAATTGTCCGAAGTAGTGGGGACGCCCGTGGAACGACTGCTGGAGCAGTTGTCCGAGGCGGGAGTGCCCGTTGCGGATCCCGATCAGACCGTCACCGAGGAGCAGAAGCTGCAGCTCCTGGAGCATCTGCGCAAGGTTCACGGCAAGACGTCAGAAGCCGGCCAGTCCCGGCGTATTACGCTGCGGCGCAAGAGCACCACGGAACTCAAGGTGACCAGCGCGCAAGGGCGTGCCAAGACCGTGAGCGTGGAAGTGCGCAAGCGCCGAACTTATGTGAAGCAGGGTGAGGCCGAGACTGCGGTGATTGAGGAAGCCCCCGAGTCTTCGGCGATGGAGAGCATTGCCGAGGCACCGCAACCGCAGTCTCCCGTGGCCAATCCCCCCGTCGATGATGTGGCGGCACCGGCCGTGGCGGAAGACGTGCCGCCGGCACCGCCGCAGCCCCAGCCGACCCCCGAAGAGCTGGAAATCCAGGCCAGGGAAGCCGAGCGGGCTGCCGCCGAAGCGGAACTGCGTCGCGCCGAGGACGATCGCCGCGCCGCCGAAGAGGCCGAGCGCAAGGCGGCGGAAGCCCTCAAGGCCCGTGAGCTGGAAATGATCAGGGAAGCCGAGGCCATGGCCCGCCGCGAAGCGGAACTCCAGACGCGCCAGGCCGTCGAGGAGGCTACCCGCAAGGAGGCCATGGAACGCGCCGCGGCGGCTGCTGCGGCAGCGGCGGCAGCGCCCGGCCCCGCGTCTCCCGCGGCAACCCCCGCGGCACCGGCATCGGACAATCCCCGTCGTCGTCGCCGTGGTAAGGAGCGCGAAGAGGTCGGCAAGTCCAAGCGGGAAGAACTGCACGTGGCCAGCGACAAGCGTGGTCGTCGTGGCAAGGGCAAGGCAGGACGCGCCGGCTCCGCCTCGGCGCCGACCGGCAAGCATGGTTTCGAGCGCCCCACCGCGCCGGTGGTGCGCGAGGTCAGCATCCCCGAGATGCTGACGGTGGGCGAGCTGGCCCAGAAGATGGCCATCAAGGCGCCCGAACTGATCAAGACCCTGATGGGCATGGGTGTGATGGCCACCATCAACCAGTCCATCGACCAGGACACCGCCACCCTGGTGGTGGAGGAGATGGGACATGTCGCCAAGCCCATGCAGGAGGCCGAAGTGGGCGAGGAACTGGCCCTGGAGACCGAGGAGATGGGCGAAGCCCTGCCGCGTCCTCCCGTGGTCACCGTCATGGGTCACGTGGACCACGGCAAAACCTCGCTGCTGGACTACATCCGCCGCACCAAGGTGGCTTCGGGCGAGGCAGGCGGCATTACCCAGCACATCGGCGCCTATCACGTCCCCTTCAAGAAGAGTACCGGGGTGACCTTCCTGGATACGCCTGGTCACGCGGCCTTTACCGCCATGCGTGCCCGTGGTGCCAAGGTCACCGACGTGGTGGTGTTGGTGGTGGCCGCCGATGACGGCGTGATGCCCCAGACCCTGGAGGCAATCCGGCATGCCCAGGCCGGTGAAGTGCCCATGGTGGTGGCGGTGAACAAGATCGACAAGCCCGAGGCGGATCCGGATCGGGTGAAGAACGAGCTGTCCCAGCACAACGTGATCTCCGAGGAATGGGGTGGTGAAACCCAGTTCGTTCATGTCTCCGCCAAGACCGGTGACGGCATGGAGCGTCTGCTGGAAGCCATCCACCTGCAGGCCGAGTTGATGGAACTCAAGGCGCCGAAGGAAGGCCCGGCCCGGGGCGTGGTCATCGAATCCCGCCTGGACAAGGGGCGTGGGCCGGTGGCCACCGTGCTGGTGCAGGCCGGTATCCTGAACAAGGGTGACGTGATCCTGGCCGGTCAGGAGTTCGGCCGCGTGCGTGCCATGTTCGACGAGAACGGCAAGCCCGAAAAGGCGGCCGGCCCCTCCATTCCTGTGGAGGTGCTGGGTCTGTCCGGCGTACCCAACGCCGGAGACGACATGCTGGTGGTGTCCGACGAGCGCAAGGCCCGCGAAGTGGCCCTGTTCCGTCAGGGCAAGTTCCGCGAGTCCAAACTGGCCACTCAGCAGGCCGCCAAGCTGGAGAACCTGTTCAGTCAGATGCAGGAAGGGGCCGCCTCGGTGGTCAATATCCTGCTCAAGGCCGATGTACAGGGTTCCGCCGAGGCGCTGCGCGACTCCCTGGAGAAGCTGTCCACCGACGAGGTCAAGGTGAAGATCGTGGCCGCCGGCGTGGGCGGGATCACCGAGTCCGACGTCAACCTGGCCAAGGCCTCCAATGCCATCATCATCGGCTTCAACGTGCGTGCCGATTCCGGCGCCCGCAAGGCGGTGGCGGAGCAGGAAGTGGATCTGCGCTACTACAGCGTGATCTACGAGGCCATCGACGACGTCAAGCAGGCCCTGACCGGTCTGCTCTCTCCCGAATTGCGGGAGGAGATCGTGGGTCTGGCCCAGGTGCGGGATGTGTTCAAGTCGTCCCAGTTCGGTGCGGTGGCGGGCTGTCTGGTCATCGAGGGTACGGTGCGTCGCGGTAACCCCATCCGCGTACTGCGCGACAACGTGGTTGTCTACGAAGGTGAGCTGGAATCCCTGCGTCGCTTCAAGGATGACGTCAACGAAGTGCGGACCGGCACCGAGTGCGGCATCGCGGTGAAGAACTACAATGACGTGAAGCCCGGCGACCAGATCGAGGTCTATCAGCGGGTGGAAGTGGCGCGGACGCTGTAATCGCCCGTATCCGATACGCGAAGGCCTGGAGATATTTCGAGATGCCTAGAGAATATTCCCGTGCCCAGCGCGTGGGGGATCAGATCCAGCGGGAGCTGGCCGAACTGGTGCGTGAGGAGCTCAAGGACCCCCGGGTGGGGATGCTCACCATCGCCGGGGTGGAGGTGAGCCGGGACCTGGCCCATGCCAAGGTCTTCTTCACCGTGCTCGGGGACGATGAGGCCATCAAGGTCACCTCGGAAGGACTGCGCAAGGCGGCCGGCTTCCTGCGTCGGGAGCTGGGGCGGCGCATGCGCATCCGCTCCATACCCGAGCTGCATTTTCATTATGACGATACCCAGCGCGAAGGTGCCCGCATCTCCGCGCTGATCGACCGGGCCGTGGCCGAAGACAAGGCCCGCCATCGGGATGACACCGACGACCCTTCATGAGCAAGCCAAGAATCCAGCGCCGTGATGTGCACGGCCTGATCCTGCTGGACAAGCCGGTAGGATACACATCCAACCAGGCCTTGCAGCGGGTCAAGTATCTGTTCAAGGCAAAAAAGGCCGGGCATACCGGCAGCCTGGACCCGCTGGCCACCGGTCTTCTGCCCCTGTGCTTCGGCGAGGCGACCAAGGTGTCTGCCTTCCTGCTGGACGCGGACAAGCAGTACCGCACCGTCTGCCGTCTGGGGGTGACCACCACCACGGCGGACGCGGAAGGGGAGGTGATCGAGACCCTTCCGGTACCTGAATTGGACGATGCTCGCATTGAGACCGTCCTTGACCGGTTCCGGGGTCCCATCGAGCAGGTTCCCCCCATGTATTCCGCCCTCAAGCATCAGGGCCAGAGGCTTTATGATCTGGCTCGCAAGGGGCGGGAAGTGGAACGGGCGCCGCGCCCGGTGACCATTCACCAGTTGCATTGCCTGGCCCGGACCGCGGATACCCTGACCCTGGACGTATCCTGTTCCAAGGGGACCTATATCCGCACGTTGGTGGAAGATATTGGTCGGGCGCTGGGGTGCGGGGCTCACGTGATCGAGCTGCGGCGAGTGGGGCTGACGCCCTTCGAGGCCCCCAGGATGGTGACGCTGGAGCAGATTGAAGCCCTGGCCGAGCAGGGTCCCGAGGCCCTGGATGCGGTATTGCATCCGGCCGACGAGGCCCTGAGGCACTGGCCCGAGGTTCGCCTGGATGCGGACAGCGCCTTCTATCTCGCCCAGGGTCAGGCGGTGTTCGTGCCGGGCCTTGCCCGTACCGGCTGGTTGCGGGTCTATGGTCCCGGTGATCGCTTCATGGGCATTGGTGAGCTTCAGGACGACGGCAAGGTGGCGCCCAAGCGGCTGATGATCCCTTCCAATTCAGGGTAAAGCCCTGTTCCAAACAGGGGGCGCGTGATAGAATCGCGGGCCTTCAACGAATGTAACGATTCCGGCCAAGAGGGTGCCGGGATCAATGCCAGGAGTCTTAGAGCATGTCCCTTAGCAGTGAAATCAAGTCCGGTATCGTGGAAAAGTACCAGCGCGGTTCTTCCGACACCGGTTCCCCGGAAGTCCAGGTGGCCCTGCTGTCCGCACGCATCCAGCACCTGATGGACCACTTTGCCAAGCACAAGAAGGATCACCACTCCCGTCGTGGTCTCCTGAAGATGGTCAACCAGCGCCGCAAGCTGCTGGACTACCTCAAGGGCAAGGATCAGGAACGCTACCAGGAGCTGGTGAGCAGCCTCGGCCTGCGCCGCTGAGTCTCGGCCGGAGCCTTCGAACAAGAACCAGTCAAAACCGGGATTCAACGTGCCGTCAATAAGCAAGTCGTTCCAGTACGGTCAGCATACCGTTACCCTCGAAACCGGCGAAATCGCCCGTCAGGCCTCCGGTGCCGTCATGGTCAATGTAGCCGGCACTGTGGTGCTGGTCACGGCCGTCGGTCGCAAGGAGGCAGTGCCGGGCCGGGATTTCTTCCCCCTGACCGTGAACTATCAGGAACGGACCTATGCCGCCGGCCGCATCCCGGGTGGGTTCTTCAAGCGTGAAGGTCGTCCCTCCGAAAAGGAGACCCTGACCTCCCGCCTGATCGATCGCCCCCTGCGCCCGCTGTTCCCCAAGGGCTTCACCAATGAAGTCCAGGTGGTGGCCACGGTGATGTCCCTGAATCCGGAAGTGGATCCGGACATCCCGGCCCTGCTGGGCGCCTCCGCCGCGGTGGCCCTGTCCGGCCTGCCGTTCGCCGGTCCCATCGGCGCCGCCCGGGTGGGTTATGTGGACGGTCAGTATGTCTTGAACCCCGACCTGTCCCAGCTCAAGGAATCCGCCCTGGATCTGGTGGTGGCCGGTACGGCCAACGCCGTGATCATGGTGGAATCCGAAGCGGCCATGCTCTCCGAAGAAGTGATGCTGGGCGCCGTGATCTACGGTCACGAGCAGATGCAGGTGGCGATCCAGGCCATCCAGGAACTGGCCGCCGAAGCCGGCAAGCCGGCCTGGTCCTGGCAGCCCGCGCAGGACAACACCGATCTGCGTACCCGCGTGGCCGAAGCCTGTCATGCCGACCTGACCGCCGCCTATCAGGTGGCCGAAAAGCAGGAACGCACCCAGCGCATCGCCGAGGTCCGTGAAGCCGTGGTGGCCCGCCTTGCCGATGGCGAGGAAGGTTCCCCCCTGGCCGAAGAGGTCAAGGAGATCTTCCACGATCTGGAAAAGCGCATCGTGCGCGATCGCATCCTGGACGGCCAGCCCCGTATCGACGGCCGCGACACCCGCACCGTGCGTCCCATCGACGTGCGCGTCGGTGTGCTGCCCCGTACCCACGGTTCCGCCCTGTTCACCCGTGGCGAGACCCAGGCCATCGTCACCGCCACCCTGGGCACGGATCGGGATTCCCAGATCATCGATGCCATCGAGGGTGAGCGCCGCGAACGCTTCATGCTGCACTACAACTTCCCGCCCTACTGCACCGGTGAAACCGGCATGGTGGGCTCGCCCAAGCGCCGTGAGATCGGCCATGGCCGTCTGGCCAAGCGGGGCGTGCAGGGCGTGATGCCGGCGGAAGGCGACTTCCCCTATGTGCTGCGCGTGGTGTCCGAGATCACCGAATCCAACGGTTCCAGCTCCATGGCTTCCGTCTGTGGTACCAGCCTGGCCCTGATGGATGCCGGCGTGCCCCTGAAGGCGCCGGTGGCCGGTGTGGCCATGGGCCTGATCAAGGACGGTGACCGCTTTGCGGTGCTGACCGACATCCTGGGTGATGAAGATCACCTGGGTGACATGGACTTCAAGGTGGCCGGCACGGAAGAGGGCGTCACCGCCTTGCAGATGGACATCAAGATCGACGGCATCACCCGTGACATCATGGAGACCGCCCTGGCTCAGGCCCGCGAAGGTCGCCTGCACATCCTGAGCGAGATGAACAAGGTTATCAGCACGCCGCGGGTCGAGATGTCCGCCTACGCCCCGCGTTTCATTACCATTCGTATCAATCCGGAGAAGATCCGCGACGTGATCGGCAAGGGTGGCGCCACCATCCGCGCCCTGACCGAAGAGACCGGCGCCACCATCGACATCGATGACAGCGGTGTGGTCAAGATCGCCTCCGTGGACAAGGAAGCCGGTGAAGAAGCCCGTCGTCGGATCGAAGAGATCACCGCCGACGTGGAAGTGGGCCGGATCTACGAAGGTCGCGTGGCCAAGATCATGGACTTCGGCGCCTTCGTCACCATCCTCCCCGGTCGCGACGGTCTGGTGCATATCTCCCAGATTTCCGAAGAGCGCGTGGAGAGCGTCTCCGAGCGCGTCAAGGAAGGCGAGACCGTCAAGGTCAAGGTCCTGGAAGTGGACAAGCAGGGTCGCATCCGCCTGAGCATGAAGGCGGTCAACGAGGCTTCCTGATAAGTCCCTAAAGCCCCTCTCCCTGATCAAGGGGAGAGGGGCTTTTTTGTGTCTTTCATTCCCGCAGCAGTCTTTCCACCGCCGCCTCAAAACGCCGGGAATCCGGTGACACCATGCTGGAGAAGGTGGCCACCACCTGTCCCTCCCGGTCCACCAGGTACTTGTAGAAATTCCATCTCGGCGCCCGGCTTTGCCGTGCCAGTTCCTGGAAGATGGGATGGGCCGCGTCACCCCGCACGCTGATGGGGGCGAACATGTCGAAACTTACGCCGAAGTTCTGAAAGCAGACCCGGGCTGTGTCCGCTTCATCATCCGCTTCCTGACGAAAGTCGTTGGACGGAAATCCCACCACCTTCAGCCCCTGGTCCGCATATTTGCGATGCACGGCTTCCAGGGCGGAAAACTGTCCGGTGAAACCGCAATGACTGGCGGTGTTTACGATCAGCAGGGGGTGCCCGGCGAACCGCTCCCGCAGGTTGACCACCTCGCTGGAGTGCAGGCGCCGCAGATCATGGTCAAACAGATCACCATGGCCCGGCGCTTCCCGGGCAAGGAGGCCGGGCCCCCAGGGCAGGGTGATCAGCAGGGCGGTCAGAAGAAATCGACGCATGGCGGGGCTCCGGGTGGGTGTGAGCTTTCAGACCCCGGTTTAAAGCCCAAGTTCTCTAGTCGGTTTCTTCCAGGGTGCCGATGAGATAGCGCTGGAGCAGACGCGCCGCCAGACTGCTGTGGGGTTCGCCGTAGCTCTTGGTTTCCCAGGCCTCGGTGCTTTCCTTCCCGCACCAGACCAGCATCATGCCTGCCGGTCCCGGATGATTCGGCACGTAGGGGGTGAGGTCATAGACCTTGCCGTGAATGGCCATCCAGCAGTCATCCGGGCTATGGTGCTCCGCCACCTGTTCAAGGGTGAAGACGGGGAGCGTGGCTTCGGTTTCATTCGCCGTGGCCGGCGTGAAGGCCATGACCGCGAGCAGACAGAGCATCGGCGGCAGCGTGAAGGGAAGACGTGGGTGCGGGTGTCTCATGGCAGGCCTTTTTCTTTGAGGGAGGGAGGCTTCGTCTCCAGCATGCACCGATTTGCCTGCCAAAGCCATGCGGCAGCGCAAGGATGGCCGGGGCTGGATCATGCGGATGACCGAGGCGCGGTATGCGTTGCCGTTTTGTTGACGGAAGATAACTCCAGAGTTATGTTCACAAGGGAGCGTTGAAACAGGAGCAGGGTGGTGCAGAGCAAAGACCTGATCAAGGCACTGGAAGCTGATGGTTGGTATCTCGACCGCATTAAGGGCAGTCATCACGTCTTCAAGCACCCAACCAAGCCTGGATCAGTACCCGTGCCACACCCGAAGAAGGATCTGCCCACCGGTACCGTTAACAGCATCATGAAGCAAGCCGGGCTGAAGTAACCTCGTGGGCATGCTTCAGCTTGGCAGGAGAGAGAGCCATGCAATATCCCATCGCCATCGAATGGGGTGACGAACACACCGCCACCGGCATCGTATTCCCGGATATTCCCGGCGCGATCACCGCCGGCGATACTGTCGAGCAGGCCTACGAGATGGCTGTCGAGGTTGCGCATATCCAGCTGGAAGAGCTCGCCGCGGCGGGTAAGGCGATTCCCATGCCCGGGAATATCACTGAGCACCGCCAGAAACCCGATTTTGCTGGCTGGGGGTGGGGGCTGGTCGAGATCGATCTCACCCCCTATCTGGGCAAGACGGAAAAGATTAACGTCACCCTGCCTGGCCGCGTGGTGAAGCAGATCGATCAGTATGTGACCCTGCATGGCATCAAAAGCCGATCAGCCTTTCTGACCCGAGCGGCTCTGCATGAGCTGGAGCGTAACGCCGGCTGAGCTTTACCGAGTTGCGGCGTAAAGCCCCCGGATGTATCCGTGGGGATATAAGCCGCGTCTTGCGCGACAGCGCAAGACGGTATACGTTTTGAACTGTGGCGATACTCACCAAGACAATCAAACTTCTCGGTGTCGATGGAGGTTCCCGACGCCAAAGAGACAGACCGCTGGATCGGAGTGGATCGAGGGCAGAATGTCCCGGCTGTGGCCGCAACACCCGATGGCCCCGTTATCTTCTGGAAAGCCAAGCAGATTCGTCATGTACGAAGAATCTACGCTCATCGTCGCCGGAAGCTGCAAAAAGCCGGTAAACACCGGGCCGTCAAAAAGCTGGAGTCCAAGGAGGGGAAGGCGGAGATCCACTGGGGTGATGAGACGGGTTTGAGGTCGGATTGCCAGCATGTGAGAGGCTATGCGCCCAAGGGGCAGGCGCCGGTATTGCGGCAGAACGCCAAGCGCGCATCCATCAATCTGATTTCCACGATCACCAATCGCGGCAAGGTGCGTTTCCGAATTTATGAAGGCACTATGCATGCGGGTCTTCTGATTGACTTCATGAAGCGTCTGGTCAAGAGCTGTGACCAGAAGATTTTTCTGATCCTGGATAATCTCCGGGTGCATCATGCGTATAAGGTCAGGGACTGGCTGAGTGACCACAAAGATGAAATCGAGGTCTTTTATTTGCCACCGTACTCGCCTGAGCTGAACCCCGATGAATACCTAAAATTGCGATCTCAAGGCTGGCGTTCATAGCGGTCCACCTGCGCGCAACAAGGAACAACTGAAGCAGAAGGTAATGTCTCATATGCGCAAGCTGCAGAAACTGCCCAAGCGGGTTGCCAGCTATTTCCAAGCCAAGGCAATTCAGTATGCAGCAGCATAGCTATTTAATTGTCGGGTTAATAAGACGCCGGAAGGAGGAATTGGAACTATACAAGCTCTTTGCTTCAGATCCCGCTTTCAATGCGGCGTGGAGTCAGAACATCGAAAAGGTGCTGAGCAAAAACTGGGATAAAGGGCACGGTGTTAATCTGGCCCTGGAAAAGGAGTGCCGCTGATGTATGAAAATATGTCCGACCTGCTCAGACAAATCGCCTTGGGAGAAGACTCGGTGCTTGAACTCAAGGCCGTGGAATTCATCGGTGAAAAAGTGATCGGCCCGCATAAGAATGGCATGGCGGACGAACTGGCAGCTATGGCAAATACGGTATCAGGGATCATTGTTTTGGGAGTGGATGACAAGACTAAAGAGATCCGTGGGATACCCCCGGAGAAACTGGACTTCGTTGAAGGCTGGCTGCGCTCCATTTGCAACGATTCGATTGACCCTCCCCTGGATTGCGTGATTCGCAAGTGCATTGTGCCCGATCAACACGGCAATGAGAAAATCATCCTGAGAGTCGATGTCCCTCGCAGTCTGTTTGTCCACAAAAGCCCTAATGGTTATTTTCGCCGAATCGGTAGTTCCAAACGCGAGATGAAACCAGATGTCCTTGCACGATTATTCCAGCAGCGTAGTCAGGCACGCCTTATCCGTTTCGATGAACAGACGGTTCCGGGCACAGGGGTCGATGATTTGAACTCCAGACTGTGGAACAGATTTCGTACCGTCATCTCACCCAGGGTGGATCAGGAGTTTCTCGAAAAGATGAAGCTTGTTTCTAAGGACGAAGACGGCACTCTGCGAGCCACGGTCAGCGGTATTTTGATGGCTTCGGATGCACCTGAGTCTTTCATGTCCAGCGCGTTTATTCAGGCTGTATGTTACCGGGGTACCGAGCGCAATGCGGCCTACCAACTGGATGCCAAGGACA